>JAYTIA010000489.1:0-10172 GCA_043732145.1 Saprospiraceae bacterium | reverse complement strand
AATGAAAAAAAAATTTTTTTCGATTGTATTACTTGCCGGAATTTTTTTTGCCCTTACAGCTTTTGCTTATAAAAAACCTGCTGAACCTAAATTAAAATGGTATTCGTGGCAAGAAGCTGTGGAACTCAATAAAAGAGAACCGCGCAAGTTTATCGTTGATGTTTATACCGATTGGTGCGGTTGGTGCAAACAAATGGATAAAACGACTTTTCAAGACGACAGTATCGTCAAATATCTGAGCAAAAACTTTTACTGCGTCAAACTCAATGCAGAAATGCACGATGTCATCGAATTTCAAGGGCATAAGTTTGAATATCAAAAAGAAGGTAAAAGTGGTGTCCATACTTTTGCTGCTTCACTTTTAGATGGAAATATGTCGTACCCAACCGTTGTTTATTTGACACAAACCTTTGAGCGCGTGATTATTTCTCCGGGCTATAAAGAACCCAAAACGATTATGCCCGAAATGAAATACGTTGCCGAAGAAGTATATAAAACTAAAACTTGGCAGCAATACAGTGGACAGTAATTGTTAATAGTTACTTGTAAAAAAACCGCGCAAAAGAAAATTTATTTAAAGATGGTTTTCAGTAAGCTCTCAACCGGAAAAAGTGCCGGTATTAAGTGAATAATTAGTATGTCTGAATTGCAAATAAAGATATTTATTAGACGCAAATTTTTCTAACAAAAAACATTAAATTTTGAAAATTTTATTTTTTCAGTAGCCTCCGTCTCACCATCAATCCCATTGTCAAAAATAAAAGCAAAACCGCAGGATAAGCAAAAAGTTTTCCGAGATAATCGCCGTGTTGTGCGTAAAAAGTGATTTGTGTACGCTTTATAATATTTCCTTTTATCACTGCATCAACGCCGTATTTTGTCATTTGTGAAACGTCTCCATTCATATTAATAAAACAACTCGCACCGGTGTTTGCACTGCGAATAACCGAACGACGCAATTCAATGGCGCGCAAGCAAGCGAAATCTAAATGTTGTTGATAGCCCGGTGTATTGCCCCACCATCCGTCGTTAGTGACGACAAAAAGTGCATCAGCTCCGTTGCGCACATATCCGGTGCAGAAATCGCCGAAAATAGATTCGTAACAAATCACAGGTGCGATTTTTAAACCGAGTTGTTTATTTTCAAAAACACCGCGTTCCGTTTGCGCGCCGAGACCGTTGGCAGAACCACCCATTTTTTCAAACAAAGGAATCAAAAAACCAAAAACTTGCGGATACGGCAACAACTCCGGTCCGGGAACAAACTTCGATTTTTTATAAAGCGGTAAATCGTTCGTGTCGTTTGAAATTTGCGTTGCCGCGTTGTATTCTTCCCAAAAAGTAAAAGTACCGCCGGGATTTTTATACGTTCTGATGCTCGACGCGGTTAAGCTGTCCGGTTTTTTATTTACAGATTCAGCATAAGTTTTTAAACACTCTACGCCGGTAATGAGATGTAATTTTGGATAACGCGCAACAAATTTTTTCAGAGTTTGCACAGCCGGTCTGTCGTTCCAAGCATTTATGTTTTGAAAAATAAAACTTGTTTCCGGAAAAACTAAATAATCAGTCGTAGCATCTACCTTTTCAGAAGCCAAACGCAAAAATTTTTGTAATTGCATTTCTTCCGAATAATTAAATTTTTCGTAATGCGGTTCAAAATTAGGTTGAACGACCACTACTGAAGCACCTGCTTCCGGATAAGGTTGAAGTTTATAGCGCGCATATCCCAATGTCAATAAGCAAAGTGATAAGAAGAGAAAAATTAGAATCGGTGATAGGGGTTTGAATATGCCGACAGTATTATTTAATTTGGGTGTGTCAACGTTGCGCGTAAGGAATTTAAAAATTACATAATTCCCAACCAAAATCCAGAGTGTACCGCCAAAAACGCCGGTCAATTCATACCATTGAATCAAAAAAGTATTTTCGGCAAAAGCATTGCCGAGTGTGAGCCATGTCCAAGAAATATCCCAATTGAGGTGGAGGTATTCAAAACCTATCCAAAAAGAAATAAAAATGAATGCAGGAATTATTGATTTTATAATTATTGATGTTAGATTTTTTTTTCTATCATCAGCAAGTTTATCATCAGTAAGTTTATCATCAATAAGTTTATCATCAGTAAGTCTATCGTCAGTAAATCTAAAATCAGCAAGTCTTTCATTCAATTTATGAAACAACCAAAATGCCGTCGCCATAAACGCGGCGTTCAAATAATTGGCAATCAATCCAGCAACTAATCCGGCATTTGCCACCCACCATGTTACGCCGATATTGAAAATTACGAAAGCGTTGAAAGCATATTTGAAAACAGACGACGGACGACGGACGACGGACGACGGACTATTTATTTTTCCTTCGTCCTTCGTCCGTCGTCCGTCGTCTGAAATCATTAACAACGGTACAAACGCAAAAAATAAAGCCAGGGGGAAAGAATGCGGCGGAAAACCTATGACAAACAAAACGCCGCTTAAAGTAGAAAGTAATAAGCGACGCATATTATAGCGTTTCAAGAAAAGTAAAACAATTGCACACCACAACGCACACAAAAACGGAAATGTCCACCATTCCCATAATTTTTTTGCGCCATCAAGTGCATACATTTTATAACCGCAAATTATAATCGTGGCGAAACAAATTGCTAGGAGAGTGTATTTGAACTTTGAGTTTTGAGTTTTGAGTTTTGAGTTTTGAGTCATGAGAAAATATTTAATTGATTATTTATTGAAAAAAAGCTCAAAGCTCAAAGCTCAAAACTCAAAGCTCAAAACTATAATATTATTCATCCAATCGCAAAGTAAAATGATGCGACGAGATTTTAAAACGTTTATTCAAATACAAACGATGCGCATCCGAACGGTGATGACCTGAATCAAGTGTTATGGCATTTAATTCTTTTTCGCGTGCCAATTCAATCGTGTGATCGAGCAAAGCGCCGGCATAACCCTTTCCGCGAAAGTCGGGTAGTGTAGAAAGATCGTCAATATAAATATGCGGACCGGTAAATAAAAAATTTAAGTACCTATAACCGCAAGCCGCTACTGCTCTACCCTCCTCTTCAATGTACGTCAGATGATAACCTTCGTCTGTCATGTCGTACATCAATTCGACAAAATCTTCGCGCTCTAAGTGCGGACGTAATTCGTGAATCACTTCAAAACATTTTTCAAAATCTTCTTCTGTCGTGGCGTGATGTACTTTCATATTAATTTAAAATTAAAAATTGAAAATAATTGACATTGGACAATAATTGACAATGGGCAATTGACAGTTGACAACTTTTTTTTCGTTGACAATTATCAATTGTCCTTTGTCAACTAATTCACTATTATCTCATCTGCAAAAACCCAGGTCGGTTTACCTTCGCCCGGATGTCCTTTCGGACACGCCGGCAATACTTTTGCCGTCACGCGAATAAATTTTGCTTTCTGTTCCGCAAACGCAGCTTTAAAATCTTTCATTATCGCTTCGTGTTCGTCAGTTGAAACGGTATTAATAATCGTTTTTACTTCCGAAAAATTAACACCATCCAAAGATACTTCAAATTTAACCGATGTCGGCATAAAAATCCAATCATGGTAGTTTTGTAAACAGCCAATTGTAATTTCGCTGATACTTTTTTCTGCACCCAAATCAATGGTGGCAATCAAATCTTGTCCTGCAACGCCATGCCAAAATTTATTTGCAACTGTTGTGCCACGTATGCCATCAATCAATGAATTCGGTCCGTCGGCTTGATAACTTTTACTGATAGGATTTTTATATGTTACTGTGCCGCCAATTGCTTTATGTATAATAAAAGATTGATCCATCGGTTTTACACTCTTAATAATACCGTTTACGAGCGTTACTGCTTTCAGTGTGCCGGATGAATCAATAGTAATAGGTGCTGTATATTTGATACTTGATTTTGTCGGCACCGAACCATCTGTTGTATAAAAAATATCCGCATTCACTGCCTCCGTTGAAAGCGTTGCTTTTATTTTTCCGTTTTCTGTTTCAGGTTTTATATTAACTTTAAAATCCCCTTTGCAATAATGAAAACCTTTTTGGTCAAATCCACGAAAACTGTTTTGCAAACGATCGTTAAAACCGATCCAATCGCGTGTTGATTTCGGACTCCAAACCACCTCTGCGAGTGCCAACATACGCGGCAAAACCATGTACTCTAAATGTTCTGTCGTCGTTATCCATTCCGTCCAAACATTTCCTTGCGCACCCATGACGAATTTGGCTTGCGACTCCGTCAATTCTTTCGGTATCGGTTCATAATCGTAAACACGCTTCAACGTATTCATACCACCAATAGCAAGCGGTTCGCCCTCCGGTCCGGCTTGATAATGATCGAAGTAGCAAGGTTTTCCGGGAGTCATTACCACATCGTGATTCATTTTTGCGGCAGCGATTCCTCCTGTTTCTCCGCGCCAACTCATAACTGCAGCCGTTGGTGCGAGTCCGCCTTCCAAAATTTCATCCCAACCTATCACTTTTCTGTTTTTGCCGACAATGAATTTTTCGATGCGTTTGATGAAATAACTTTGCAGTTCTTCTTCATTTTTTAAACCTTCCGCTTTTATACGCGCTTGACAAGCGGGACATTTTTTCCAAGGCGTTTTCTCAACTTCATCACCGCCGATATGAATATAAGTGGAAGGAAATAAATCAATCACTTCGGTCAAAACATCTTGCAAAAATTCAAAAACCTTATCGTTACCCGCGCAATAATTTTGCGACATATTAACGTAATTACCACCCGTCATTGTCAATTGCGGTTGATGCGAGCAACTTAAATCCGGGTACGCCGCCATGACAGCCGCGTTGTGCCCGGGCATTTCTATTTCCGGAACGACTGTAACGTTTCTTTCCGTAGCATAAGCAATGATGTCTTTGATTTGTTCTTGCGTATAATATCCGCCATAACTCGGTGCTTCACCCGGATTAGCTTGCGTTCTTGAACGCCATTCAGTACTCAATCTGTCGGCACGCCAAGCACCGACTTGCGTAAGTTTCGGATATTTTTTTATTTCGATGCGCCAACCTTGATCATCCACCAAATGCCAATGAAAAACATTCATTTTATACGCCGCCATTAAATCAATGTATTCTTTCACAACATCTGCCGAAAAAAAATGGCGACTGACATCTAAGTGCATACCGCGCCAAGCGAATCGCGGAAAGTCTTTAACGGTCATGCACGGCACTTCCAACGGCGCGTTAGTGCGCACCGCCGGCAATGTTTGAAACAACGATTGCATCGCATAAACAATTCCGATTTTGGTATTGGCGATAATTTCAATCGAAGTTGGCGTGACGTTGAGTAAATAACCTTCATCGCCTATATCCGCAGTTTTAGAAATTTTTAGGAGAATAGATTTGGGCAGATATTTATTGGTACTTAAATTATAGCCGGAAATATCCTTAATCCGTGTTTTAAAAAAAGCTGCTGCTACTTTTAAATTTTTATCGGCTTTATCGTAATCAATATAGGTGTTGTTGTCAATAAAAAAACTTCCGGTATTTTCTACAATGCTCACCGGTTGCGGAATAATTTTTACGCGATTTTGTGCCATAGAAAAAAACGGCAATAGAAATAGAGAAACAAAAATTATGATTCGATTCATATAGTTCAATATTAAAGCGATTATATTTTTGTTTTAGTAGTAACAGGCCGCGACCTGTCACTACAAAACAAAACAGCAAAAAACACAAACGTTGCGTCGGTGCGAAAATAAAAAAAAATTAGTGTAATTTTTTTTATTTTTTTGAAAAATTTTTTCGCGCAGAATTTTTTTTGAAAAATTATTTTCGAAAAATTATTTTTTTTGTACGTGTTTTTTTTTCGAATAAACTTTGTAGGGGAATTTTTTTTTGCGTTTAAAATTTTTTTTTTCGCAAAGTCGCAAAGCCGTAAAAAATTTTTTCTTTGCGGCTTTGCGAGAAATTATTTTATAAAAGAATTATTTTTGGATACTATTTAAACTATTCTGTTTTTACAATTTTCGATGTGCCATATTTGTTCTTTATCTGTAAATTGAAGTATATGAATTCCGCTGAACTAAATTAAAATATCAATTGAACTTTCGTTTAAAAGACATATTCATGAAACGGGATTGTACCCCGTTTCATGAATCACTATCGGCGTTTTATTTTCTTGTTACTCGCTATAGTTTTTTTTTCGTTTTTTTCAATATCTATTTGTGAGTTTTTATAAATGTTGTATATTTGCACCTCGAAAAAGAAAGAGTTCTTTTTTAAAGGAGGTTTGGCAGAGCGGTCGATTGCAGCGGTCTTGAAAACCGCCGTGCGTGAGAGCGCACCCGGGGTTCGAATCCCTGAGCCTCCGCAGTTTGTTAAAGTTGTGCGATTCTAATTGAAGTTTTAAATGGACAGTATAGCTCAGCCGGTTAGAGCATTGGTTTGTGGTACCAAGGGTCGTGGGTTCGAGCCCCACTACCGTCCCTTAAACAAAAAAGTCTTTGTACTGTAATGGTTCAAAGACTTTTTTGTTTGAAAATACGCTTGATAATTCTGTGATAATTAATTATTACTTTCGCACCTTTATAAAGAAACCTATTCGCACGTTTTACTCGTAAGTTATTTATTCTTGAGTTCAGTAAAATAAAAATCTAAAATTATTTTTCCAATTTATGCAACAAGACACTTATTTAGAAACCACCGCCGATTTTTATCGCGAAGCGGCACTGAAACCGAATGTCGGTTTGTGTTGTACTACTACGCCCGTTTGGCAATTGCCTAACCTTGCGATGCCGCAAATTATGTTGGATATGAACTATGGTTGCGGTTCAACAGTGAACTCGCGCGACCTTGTGGATAGTCCGACTGTTTTATACGTTGGTGTAGGCGGCGGTATGGAACTTTTACAATTTGCTTATTTCAGCAGAAGAAAAGGTGCGGTGATTGGTGTTGACAGAGTAGATGAAATGCTTCTGGCAAGTGCGGAAAATTTTAAAGAAGCAGAAAAACTGAACAAATGGTTTAAACGCAGTTATGTGACTTTGAAAAAAGGCGATGCTCTGAATTTACCAATTGAAGATAATTCGGTGGACGTAGCCGCGCAAAATTGTTTGTTCAATATTTTCAAAGTAGAGGATTTGAAAAAAGCATTACAAGAAATGTATCGCGTGTTGAAACCGAAAGGAAAACTCGTGATGTCAGATCCGATTTGCGAAAGTCCGATGCCTGAAAATTTGCGCAACGATGAACGCTTACGTGCAGAATGTTTGAGCGGTTCAATTCCTTTGAAAGACTATATAAAAATGATTACCGATGTCGGTTTTGGAACGGTTGAAATTCGCGCAAAACGTCCGTATCGCGTATTGGCACCCGGTCACTATAATACCGACAAATTATTGTACATTGAAAGTGTTGAAGTGTGTGCGATTAAAGATCCGATGCCGGCTGATGGTCCGTGTGTTTTCACGGGTAAGTCTGCCATTTATTACGGCGGCGAATCCTTTTTTGATGATAAAAAAGGTCATATCTTATCGCCTAATCAACCGTTGGCAGTATGCGATAAAACTGCGGGTGCTTTAGCGAATCTCGGCAGAAAAGATATTTTTATTTCGGAATCCACTTTTTTTTATGACGGCGGCGGATGCTGCTAAACAATGGTTAATGGTTAATGGTTAATGGTTAATTTTTAGAGTCGAGCGTTACAAAGTTATACTTTTTCGCGTGTTTTCAAGCACATAATTATAACCTTATAACGTTCGAGTGTATCAATATGCCATTAACCATTAACCATTAACCATTAACCATTATTTATGAAGTCTCTAAAAGCATTAAAAAATATATTAGCCGATGCCGGGCATCAAATGGATATTATCGAACATCAAGGGCATTTTCCTTTGTTTGAAGATAAATTATCGGACATCGGATTGTTTCCTTTGAAGCCCTCGGGTGCAACTATTTTCCAAGTTAATGTCGGTAAAATGTGCAACCAAGTGTGCAAACATTGCCATGTGGATGCTGGACCGGACAGAAAAGAAATTATGACGTTGGAAACAATGCAGCAATGTATTGATGTGCTTGCAGCAAATCCTGAATTACAAACAGTAGATTTAACTGGCGGCGCACCGGAAATGAATCCGAATTTTCGTTGGTTCGTGGATGAGATAAAAAAACTCAATCGTCATGTTATCGTACGTTGCAATTTGACAATTATTCTCGCCAATAAAAAATACCACGATTTGCCGGATTATTTTAAATATCACGGTGTTGAAATCGCATCGTCATTGCCTTTTTATACGCAATCGCGCACCGACAAACAACGCGGCGACGGCGTTTTTCAAGATTCGATTAAAGCCTTACAAATGTTAAATGCCGTCGGTTACGGTGAAAAAAATTCCGGTTTGATTTTGAATTTGGTTTATAATCCTGCAGGTGCATTTTTACCTCCTGACCAAGCAGCTTTAGAGAAAGAATATAAAGATGCTTTGATGAAAGAGTACAATATCAGTTTCAATAATTTATTCGCGATAACGAATATGCCGATTAGTCGGTATTTAGATTTTCTTTTAGTGAGCGGTAATTACGAAAGTTACATGGAAAAACTCGTCAACGCTTACAATCCTTCAGCAGCAGAAAATGTGATGTGTCGCACAACTTTGAGTATCGGGTGGGACGGTTTTATTTACGATTGCGATTTTAATCAGATGCTCGAACTTAAAGTCGAATCAAAACACCAACACATTTCCGATTTTAATTTGAATAGTTTAAACAACCGTTCTATTGTCATCAATCAACATTGTTATGGCTGTACGGCAGGTTCGGGTAGCAGTTGCGGTGGTGCAGTAGCATAACTGACAACCAACAACAAACAACTGTTTCATGTTCTCTGTCATACAAAAGCACGCTTTTTATTATTGGTTATTTGCTGTGTTTTTTGCCGCAATGTTAGTGTATCAATATACGGAACCGCAATTTGAGGCGATTTATTTTTTCAGTGCGCACCGTTCATCGGTAGGAAATTTTTTCTTCAGGTGGGTGACTGAACTCGGCGATTTTGTTCCGTATTTAGTATTAATGGTAGTTTTTGCTTTTATGAAAAATCGCAATCAAGTTCTAAAAATTGCTTTCGTTGCTTTATTCACTTCTCTATTGTCTTTTGTACTTAAAAGTACTTTTTTACATGATCGCCCCGGTACTTTGCTCGAACACTATCATCTTTTAAACACCATTAATTGGGTGCCGGCATATCAAGTTTTAAAAGGGCATTTCAGTTTTCCTTCAGGACATTCAATGAGTGCGTTTGCACTTTGGACAACCATGGCGTGTTATTTTAACCGACATAAAGTTTGGCAGATTGTTTGTTTTTTTATTGCCGTTTTTATTTGCATTTCAAGAATGTATCTCGGTGCGCATTTCCCGCAAGATGTTTTGGTCGGAGCCGTCGTCGGTATCACAATTGCTACTTTTGTCGAGTATTTTGTTGAGCGTAATTTATTTTTTTTGGGAAGCGACGAGGGTAATTAAAAATGAACAATGAACAATGAATAATAATATTTTTTATTCTTTTCACTGTTCATTATTCATTGTTCATTGTTATAAGCGTCTTCATAAACTATTTTTTTCTCTACGCTCACCGGCAAAGGACCATCATTAGAAATTTTTAACTCCGCCATTTTGCGTCCCGCTTTTGCGGCGTTGAGTAGTGAAAGCCCATCCAAATGCGCGGTTAAAAATCCGCTCCAAAAAGCATCGCCGGCACCGGTTGTATCTTTGACATCAATCTTGCGCGTTTCTAAAAAATGTTGCTCGCCGGATTTATTCGCCACAAAACAACCGTCGCCACCCATCGTCATGCACACTTCTTTGGCTCCCAAATTTAAAAAATGTTGAGCAGCTGAAGAAACATCGGCAAGTTTTGAACCATACAAACGCTCCCAATCTACTTCACTGCATTTAACAAATGCGCCGTAACCGATATATTTATGAATGATAGTGTGTGCTTCATCACGATTCTGCCAAATTTTTTGCGCGTAATTCACATCAATACTTAATTGGCAACCAAAATTGGTAGCGCGTTTTGCTGCTTTTACGATTGCTGTTTGCGCCGGTTTTTTTGAAAGAGCGAAACAAGTAGTGTGAAAAATAGCAGCTTGTTTTAATAAATTATTGTTGAGTTGCGTTGCATTTATTTGTGCATC
>JAYTIA010000488.1:0-3952 GCA_043732145.1 Saprospiraceae bacterium | reverse complement strand
TCTATGTCGGGTATGTCATCGAATAAAACAGTAATGATGCAAAACGGTAAAGTTATGATGATGAAAAACGGTAAAACGAGAACAATTAAACATTATACCAACTTGAGTGACGGCTGCAAAGTAATGAGTGATGGAACTATCACAAAAAAAGACGGCACTAAAATGATGTTGAAAGAAGGAGAACAAATAAGTATGTCGGGTGATATAACGCAGCACAATAATTAAAAACAAAAAACAGATGCAATAGTATTTTTTTAATAAAATTTAAGTTTCATTCAATTTTGGGTGATAAAATAATAAATATTTAGAACAGAACTTATGCAGTTCATGTGGAGATAATAATTATCAATTGTATTTCCGCAATTTAAAATATTAAGTTTATCATCCGAAATTGAGTGTACTTAACCTAAAAATTTACAAATTTTTAGGTTAAGAATGAATTTATACATAATGATGAATTCTTTATAAACCAAATTAATCAGTACTACAGAAAAAAAACAGCTTAAAATTATACTTAAAATTTTTTATCATATTGTATTATTTGAAAGTTAATAATTAATCTAAACTTAAATTAAATTTAAACTATTATGCCACCAGATAAACCAATGCAAGAAAATAATGAAATAATTAACGCTAAGATAGATGACCTATCGAAAAATAAAGAAAGTGCTCAAGGCGAATTTCTCACTACCAATCATGGATTGCGTATTAATGATGACCAAAATTCATTGAAGGCAGGTGAAAGAGGCGCAACCCTGTTAGAGGATTTTCAATTACGTGAAAAAATTACTCATTTTGACCATGAAAGAATTCCTGAACGTATTGTCCATGCGAGAGGAAGCGCCGCTCACGGTTATTTTGAGTTAACAGAGTCTATTTCTCAATATACAAAAGCTAAATTCTTACAAACACCCGGTAAACGTACACCGGTATTTGCGAGATTTAGTACAGTGGCAGGCTCGCGAGGCTCAACGGATTTGGCGCGAGATGTGCGCGGTTTTTCGGTGAAATTTTACACGGAAGAAGGCAATTATGATTTAGTGGGGAATAATATGCCTGTATTTTTTATTCAAGATGCTATTAAATTTCCGGATCTCATCCATGCCGTTAAACCCGAACCTCATAATGAAATGCCTCAAGCAGGTTCTGCACACGATACTTTTTGGGATTTTATTTCACTCGTTCCGGAAAGTATGCACATGATTATGTGGGCGATGAGCGACCGTGCTCTTCCGCGAAGTTTGAGAATGATGGAAGGATTTGGTGTTCATACATTTCGTTTAGTGAATGAAAACAACGAATCGGTTTTTGTAAAATTCCATTGGAAACCTGTTTTGGGCGTGCATTCAGTTGCTTGGGATGAAGCACAAAAAATTTCGGGTAAAGATTCCGATTTCCATAGAAGAGATTTATGGGAAGCCATAGAAAGCGGTAATTTTCCCGAGTGGAATTTCGGTGTTCAAATAGTTGCCGAAAAAGATGAGCATTCATTTGATTTTGATTTGCTCGATCCGACGAAGTTGATACCGGAAGAAATTGTACCCGTTCAAATAATCGGAAAAATGGTATTAAACCGTAATCCGGATAATTTTTTTGCAGAAACTGAACAAGTCGCTTTTCATCCCGGACATCTTGTTTCAGGTATAGATTTCAGTAATGATCCTTTGTTGCAAGGGCGATTATTTTCATATACAGATACGCAATTGAGCAGATTGGGCAGTCCGAATTTTCATGAGATACCTATTAATCGGGCTATTGCACCGGTACATAATAACCAACGCGACGGACACATGCGCCAAACGATAAATACCGGTAAAGCAAGCTATCACCCGAATACTACTGGTGGCGGTTGTCCTTTTCAAGCAAAAGCAAGTGAAGGTGGTTTTGTAAGTTATAACGAACGCATAGATGCGCGAAAAATTCGCGCGCGTAGTCAAAGTTTCTTTGATCATTTCAGCCAAGCTACTTTGTTTTTCAACAGTCAAAGTGAAGCTGAAAAAAATCACATTATTAATGCTTTACGCTTTGAATTAGGAAAACTAGATACAGAGGTAATTCGGATGCGTATTGTAGGTATGTTGACACAAATAGATCAAACGTTGGCAGAAAAAGTAGCGCAAGGATTAGGTATTACGGTGCCAAAATTACCTGAACAACCAATGAATTTAAGTATTCCTGCGGACGGCGATCCTGAAAAATATAAGCCTATAAAAGTTACGCCGAAATTGCAAAGTTCAAAAGCTTTGAGTATGGCAAATACGATAAAAAATACAATTAAAACGCGGAAAATAGCTATTCTTAT
Organism: Saprospiraceae bacterium; assembly: GCA_043732145.1. Lineage (GTDB taxonomy): Bacteria > Bacteroidota > Bacteroidia > Chitinophagales > Saprospiraceae > JAAFJT01. Next base: position 1,650 of record JAYTIA010000488.1, on the reverse strand, counting down.
TGCTGAAGGGGTTAACGCTTCTTATTTAAATTCTATGAAAAAAGCATTGGAAGCACAGGGAGCATCAACAAAATTAATTGCCCCGCATTTAGGATTTATTAAAGCGTCAGATGGAACAGCTGTTAAAGTAGATCAAAGTTTTTTAACTGCTGCTTCCGTGTTGTTCGATGCAGTTTTTATACCCGGCGGAGAAAAAAGTATTCACGCATTACAAAATGAACCCGCTGTTATTGAGTTTATCAATGATGCTTATAAACACTGTAAAGCAATTGCTTTTCAAGAAGAAGCGGAAATGTTATTACATAAAACCTTAGCAGCTAAAGAAAAAACTCATAAAAAAGATGCGCAAAGCGGGGTTTTAATCAATTCCGAGCCAACAGAATTTATTGAAGCTATTGCCGAACATCGTTTTTGGAAAAGAGAAAAAGTAAATTAATTTTCTCAACTCACAATTATTCACGAAAATAAAACTGACTTAATAAATTAATTATAGTGATTAAAAATATTTAAGGCTAATTATTTTCAAAATACTTTTTTTACAATTATTATTTTTTCACACTTTTTAAAATTTTAAAAATGACCGGTTCATCGAATAAGGCCGCACAAGACGGCACTCCGCAAAGTCACTCGGGTAACGAGAAAACGACTCAGGTATCAAAAGGCTTACACACTTTGTTTGTAGAAGGGCTTAAAGATATTTACTATGCAGAAAATGCCTTAGTAAAAGCCATACCGAAAATGATTAAAAATGCGACGGATGCTAAATTAGTTGAAGCACTTACAGGGCACCTCGAAGTGACTAAAGGTCACGTTACACGTTTAGAAAAAGTTTTTACTACTCTTGGCGAAAAAGCGCAGGGGAAAGATTGTCCTGTTATGGATGGTTTAGTTAAGGAAGCTGAAGAAATTATGAACGAAAATGAAAAAGGTATCGTTCGTGATGCAGGTATTATTCTTGCCGGAAGAAAAGTCGAGCATTACGAAATGGCAACTTACAAAGCTTTGAGTGAACTTGCTACAAAATTAGGCGAAAACGAAGCCGCTTCCTTATTGAAACAAACATTGGCGGAGGAAATGGAAGCAGATTCAATGTTATCTAAAATCGCCGGTTCAACACCTATGTCAAGCACTAATGGTGGGAATCAAGGTTCTTCAGGTACTAATATGCAGACTGACATGTCTTCTAAAGGCAGTCAAAAAGGGAAACAGTTAGTGAATGATGAAGGATAAATTTTTCTTCTTATAAATTGTTTGGTTCGGTAAGAATATCCGCCCATCTTTACGATGTGGCGGATTTTTTTATGTCACTAATGCTACTTTGATACTTTAGAATTATTTCGATAACCCGTTTTCATCGGCAGAAATACTTGAAAGGAGTGAAGAGTCAACGAAGGTTTTTTCGTTCGTAGCATGCATTATCAAGTAGTTTCTCATAAATATACTTTGAAAAATACCGCAGTAAAAATATTTTTTTTATCTTTGGTCAAAGGATTTTCAAATAACTTTTTCTAATGAAAAAAATAATTTTTATTGCTTTTTTCTTTCTACCGCTTTTTATTTTAGCGCAATCGCAGGAAGTCGCTCAAAAAGCAAATATCAAACGTTGGACGAAACAAGCGCGACAAGTCAATATCATTCGAGATAATTGGG
>JAYTIA010000487.1:0-10193 GCA_043732145.1 Saprospiraceae bacterium | reverse complement strand
AAAACTTTATTTCATTCATTGAAAAAGAGGTGATGCCTTTTATTGAATCGAAATACCCAACAATACCTTATAAAATGTTGATAGGACATTCTTTCGGGGGTTTGGCGGTGATGCAAACTTTTACGCATCATAGCAGTCTATTCAATGCATACATCTGCATTGACCCGAGTATGTGGTGGGACAAGCAAAAGTTGTTGAAAGAAACTAAAACGTTCTTAAAAAACACAAAATTGGAAGGGAAATCTTTGTATTTGGGCATTGCCAATACGATGGAAGAAGGCATGGACATAACCAAAGTGCAGAAAGATACCACTATGGAAACAGAACATATTCGCTCCATTTTAGAATTGCAAATGGCATTAGAAAGTAATAAACAGAATGGTTTAAAATATCGGGGCAAATACTACGCTGAAGATACGCACGGCTCTGCACCGCTCATTACGGAGTACGATGCCTTGCGTTTTATATTCAATTACTATCCGATGAAGATTTCATTCAAAGATTTTATGGATAGCACTGCTGCTTTTGCTGATAAATACCGAAACCATTATGCCAAACTATCTAAAAAAATGGGCTATCAAATAAAGCCCGATGAAATGGACATCAATTACTTCGGTTATGAAGCATTGAGGAATAAATTCTATAAAAGAGCGGAAAGCTTTTTCAAACTCAATATGGACAACTACCCCGAAAGTTATAATGTCTATGATTCTTATGGCGATTATTTTATAGCCATAGGCGATAAGACAAATGCCATTATTCAATTGAAAAAAGCCTTATCAATTAAGGAAAATGAAGAGTCGAGGAAAAAATTGAATGACCTTGAAGGTGCTAAAAAATAAGATTATACCCCCCACTATTTTCTCTATTTTTTAAACAATAAAACAAATTTTTAAAATGAAAAGAACAATTTTATTTCTCGCATTTTGCCTTCTGGCAAATCTGTTCGGCTGTACCAATGCAGACAAATCAAAAGCGGCAACAACGGAAGAACTTTCTCAAATGAACAGAGATTTTGTGAAAGCACTTAATGCAAAAGACGCAGTTGCAGCAGCCAACTGTTACACGGAGGATGCAACTATTCTTCCGCCAAATGAAGCTCCTGTTAAAGGACGAGTCAACATTCAAAAGTATTGGGAAGGTGCCATTGCGGAAGGAGCATTTGACGCAGAAGTTGCTACAACAGAAACTGGCAGCACCGGAGATTTAGGCTATGAAATTGGACGTTTACAAATGAAGACAAAAATGCCTGACGGAAAAATTGTAGTAGAAAGAGGCAAATACACAGAATTACTAAAACGCGGCGTAGACGGGAAATGGAAATCTACTCACGGTATGTGGAATATGGATACACTTCCGTTAAAATAATTTTTTTCACAACCTAAATAAAAAAATAATTTTATGATAAAATATGTCTTTAACTTAGTCGCGTTATTGCTCCTTTTTAGTTGTAATCATCGCCAAGATTCGGCGATAAAAACAAATAATAACACCTATATACAGGTAGTTCCACCTATTCGCTTTTGTGGACCTGCAAATGCGGTATTGAATACACCGCCCGGTTTCGATGGAACGCTTGTGCCACTTTTTGCCGGGCTGACAGAAAACTTTACGTATCCCATCACAACGAAATCTAAAGTCGCTCAAAGGTATTTCGACCAAGGTTTGATATTGGCTTATGGATTTAATCATGCTGAATCGGCGCGCTCTTTTAAAGAAGCGATTCGACAAGACCCGTATTGTGCTTCTTGTTATTGGGGTTTAGCGTATGTGCTTGGACCTAACTATAATTCGCCAATGAAAACGGAAGTTTTAGTAGAGGCAGAAGAGGCCATTAACAATGCGCGATTGCGCGCCGATAAATGTAGCCCCAAAGAAAATGCTTTAATTATTGCGCTTTCAAAACGCTATCCCAGAAACACCAAGGATGATCCGAAACCTTTTTATATCGCCTATTCGAATGAACTAAAGAAAGTGAGTGAAAAATTTCCGGATGATCACGATATTGCTGCCCTCTATGCTGAATCTTTGATGGATTTGCATCCATGGGATTTGTGGACTAAAACAGGCGAGCCAAGACCTTGGACACCTCAAATCATAGACATTATTGAAGGTATTTTAAGAAAAAATCCAAAACACGCGCAAGCTGTTCATCTCTATATTCATGCCACCGAAGCGAGTAATAATCCGGAACGGTGTCTTCCTTATGCGAATATTTTGCGTACGCTTATACCAGGTAGTGGACACCTCGTGCACATGCCTTCACACACTTACATCAATACCGGTCATTACCACGAAGGCACATTGGCGAATGAACGCGCTGTACATATTGATAGTAATTACATAGAAGCTTGCCATGTAGCAGGTGTTTACCCGGTTGGTTATTATCCACACAATTGGCATTTCCTCGCTGCTTGTGCAACGCTCGAAGGGCGGAGTAAAAAAGCCCTTGAAGCCAGTCAATTTTTAGCACATTATATGTCAGATAAAGGTTTGACACAGCCAGATCATTTGTTCTCACAGGTATTTTATTCAACGCCATGGCATATCATGGTTAAATTTTCGAAGTGGGATAAAATTTTGGCAGAACCCAAACCCAACGATACATTATTATATGCACAGGCTGTCTGGACGTATGCTCAAGGAATGGCATTGGCTGCAACGGGCAAAGCGCAGAAAGCGCAGGAATGTTTATCTGTTCTGAAAAAATTAGAAATTGACACCACTATTGCCAAAATAGATTTCACGGATAGTACCAAAGCAACAGCCATAGTTGCCATTTCGAAATCCGTACTTGAAAGTGAAATTGCCTACCGCAAAGGCGACCTCACATCTGCAATAAAACTTTATCGCAAAGCCATTGAAAAGGAAGATAATATTTATTACGACGAGCCGTCGAGTTGGTTATTCTCGGTAAGACATAGTCTCGGTCGTGTACTCATTGAAGCGGGTCAATACGCAGAAGCAGAAAAAGTTTATAGAGAAGATTTAAAAAAACACAAAGAAAATGGCTGGGCGCTCATCGGTTTATATCAAGCGTTGTTGAAACAAGGTAAAAAAGCAGAAGCACAATTGGTTAAGTTGCGGTACGAACAGGCTTGGCGATATGCAGATGTGCCTTTGACAAATTCTGTAATTTAATAGGAAATTTCTTCGTATTTTCTCAATTTTTAATCAATAAAACAAATTTTTAAAATGAAAAAGAAACTACTATTTACAATCACAGCAACCTTATTCGTTACTTTAGCTTTTGTTCAATATCCACCTGTTTTCAAAGGCAGCTACTATGGAAACAACCCAAAAGTTGGGCTATATGCTGATATACGAGGCTTTAAAATGTATTATGAAATCTATGGTAAAGGCGAACCGCTCCTTTTGATTCATGGAAATGGCGGTTCGGGCAATAATTTTTCGGGTCAAATTCCTTATTTTGCACAGCATTATCAAGTCATCGTTGCGGACAGTCGAGCGCATGGAAAATCTATTGACCCAACCGATTCATTGAGTTATGAAATGATGGCAGAAGATTTTAATGCTTTGTTGGATGAGTTAAAAATCAAATCGTGTAATGTCATTGGTTGGAGCGATGGCGGTAATAATGGTTTGCTTTTAGCCATTCATCACCCCGATAAAGTAAAGAGATTAGCCATAACAGGTGCTAATTTATGGTTGGATGAAAGAGCGTTTCCTGCCGATGTTTTTCAGCTTCCCAATACTGTCCTTGATTCTTTAAAGAAATTGCCCCCGACCCCGGAAGTAAAAAACGCCATTAAAGTGTGGAATCTGATTTTTCAAGAACCCAATATTTCACTTAAACAACTGAACGCAATCAAATGCCCAACGCTTGTCATAGGTGGTGACCATGATTTGATACTACCCAAACATACAATGCTTATTTCCGAAAATATTCCCCAATCGTATTTATGGATAGTCCCCAATTCGAGCCATTCTACATTGATAAATTACAGAAGTGAATTCAATAAGACTTGCGGTGATTTTTTCAAAAAACCTTATCGGGTCATCAAAGGAATGGATAGATTGGGCTTGACGGATTAGCAACGGATTTAGATACCCACCTCCCTATTTTCTCTATTTTTTAAACAGTAAAACAAATTTTAAAAATGAAAAATAAAAAAACAATTCTCGTATTTATCGTATTGATTAATGTATTTTCTTTCGGGCTTTTTGCACAAAATACAAAAGCTAAAAATGAGCAAGTGAAACCATCGCTGTCATTGTATGAAAAATACATTGACGAGAATGACGATGTACATTTAAAAGAATTTATGGAATTGGTAGCTATTCCAAGCATATCTTCTATTCCGGCAAACAAACCTGATATTGACAAAGCTGCCGCATGGATAGTAAATAAATTAAAAGCTATTGGAATAACAACCGCACAAACAATTCCGACTGACGGAAATTCTGTTGTGTATGGAAGTTGGGACAAAGCACCGGGAAAACCCACCGTACTAATTTATGCGCATTACGATGTCCAACCTGTAAAGGAATCGGAATGGGATAATCCGCCTTTTGCACCAAAAGTGATGGATGGTAAAATATTCGGACGTGGTGCAAGTGATGATAAAAGTGGTGTGATGATAACTATTTGGGCAGTTGAAACCATGTTGCGTACAGACGGAAAATTGCCTGTGAACGTAAAATTTATCTTTGAAGGCGAAGAAGAAAAAGGCAGCCCGAATTTTAAAAACTTTATCAATAAGAATAAAGACATATTGAAAGCAGATTTTGCTTTGAATGCAGATGGTGGTCAATACAGCGAAACTACGCCTGAAATTTTGATGAGTTTAAGAGGCTCTACAATTTTTGAATTTAATGTAAAAACAGCCAATACGGATGCACATTCGGGTCAGTTTGGCGGCAAAACACCCAATGCCGCAGTAATCATGTCGCAAATTATTGCTTCCTTTTATACCAAAGAAGGAAATGTAGCCGTCGAGGGATTTTATGATAAAGTAGTGCCGGCCACGTTACAAGAAAAAGAAATGATAAAAAAAATTCCTTACAATAAATTGGAGGATATGAAATTGTTAGGCACAACAGCAGAAACAGGCGATACTACTTTTTCACCATTGGAACGCGTTTGGTTTCGCCCAACGCTTGAAATAATTGGCATGCAAAGTGGTTATACAGCCACTGAAGGACATTCAAATATTATTCCCGGGAACGCGATGGCAAGAATAACCTGCAGATTGGTAAACAATCAAAACGGTGACGAAATCAAAAAGTTGATTGTAAAACACATCAACAAAAATCTTCCGGTTGGAGCAACCGTTTCATATAAATATAGCGAGGGCTATGCAAGACCAATGAAATTTCCGGCAGATACAAAAGCGTATAATTACGTATCCGATGCTTTATTTAAAATTTATGGCAAACAACCTTTGCAAGATGGTACAGGTGGTTCTATTAGTTCATTGGTTGACATTAAAGAAACGTTGGGAATTTATCCTTATTCATTAGGTTTTGAGCTGGCAGACGAACATTGGCATTCAGCTAATGAATATTTCAGGCTATCAAGTATTCGTAAAGGGCAATTAATTTATTGTTACTACTTACAACATGTAGCTGATGAAGAAAGTAAAACGAAAAAGTAGAAGCCCGTTACAAAATAAACCAGAGGTTGAGTTATTTATAAACTCTCTGAGATTTCAAAGCTCATTTGCGGAATCTATGTCGGTTGATATACATTCTGAAGAATAAAAAAATAGACATGGTTTGATAGATAATGTTTTGGGTATGAATGCTTTATTTTAGAACGTTGGCAGGTGAGTTATTTTTAAAAAAATATTTTATAAACTAAATGTATCACAAGTTTAAAATAATGAAACAAAACGCTTCAAAAACCGCCGGCTTGATTCCAATCATCGCAGCTTCAACTGTCGGAACACTGATTGAGTGGTACGATTTTTTTATCTTTGGCAGTTTAGCCACTATTATTTCGGCGCAATTTTTTCCGAAAGAAAATCCAACCGCATCTTTTTTGGCGACCTTAGCAACATTTGCTGTAGGTTTTGTTGTTCGACCTTTTGGTGCTTTATTCTTCGGTCGGTTGGGCGATATCATTGGGAGAAAATATACTTTCATGGTGACGCTCGTCATTATGGGTTTTTCAACGTTTGCCATAGGTTTAGTGCCGCGCTACGAAACTATTGGTTTTTTTGCTCCGGTTATTGTTTTAACCTTGCGGCTTTTACAAGGCTTAGCCATCGGTGGCGAATATGGTGGCGCAGCGACTTATGTGGCAGAACACGCACCTGCCAATGAACGCGGTTTTTGGACTTCTTGGATTCAGATAACGGCAACTTTGGCTATGGCTCTTTCGATTAGCGCAATCGCAATCACAAAAAGTTTGATGACAACGCCTAATTGGGAATCGTGGGGTTGGCGAATTCCTTTTTTGATTTCAGTGCCATTGGTCGGCATATCTATCTGGATGCGAAAAAACATGGCTGAGTCGCCACTTTTTGCTAAAGCCAAAACTGAAGGAACTACTTCTGTTAATCCGTTGAAGGAATCTTTCGGAAAAAAAGAAAATCTAAAAGTTGTGTTGGTCACACTTTTGGGTATAATGTTGGGAGCCGGCGTTTTGGGCTGGACAAGTTTTTATATACAGACTTACCTTCTCAAAATCATGTCTGTCAATTTCGATCAAGCCAATCTTATTGTTATCTTTGGATTTATATCAGGCTTGTGTTTTTTTATATTTTTTGGATGGCTTTCGGATCGTATCGGTCGTAAGTCTTTAATATTGGCAAGTTTCGGACTGTATTTGATATTACTGCGTCCTTTTTTTGGGCAAGTTTATCAATTTGCTAATTTATCGCTCAAAACCGTTAGCAGTTCAACAACGAAAACACAAAGAGAAGCGATTCCAAAATCAACTCCGGATTCAGTTATAATTACTACAACGCAACGTTATTACACCGACGGTACGCAGGCTCTTGAAATTCAAAAACAAACAATTAGTGCAGGAAGAAACACAAAACCGGAAATTACTAAAAGTATTACGCTTACACAATCTGTTGCGCTAAAACTGATTCTTATGATTTTTGGAATGTGCATAATAGCCGGCATGTATTATGGTCCATTAGCTGCTTTTCTAGTAGAATTATTCCCGCTAAAAATTCGCTACACTTCTATTTCTCTACCTTATCATATCGGCAATGGCATTTATGGTGGTATGGCATTTGTGATTTCAACGTATTTAATCGGTAAAGCCCAAGTCGCACACGTGCCTGATTATTATTTAGCGGGATTAATTTACCCGATTGTTCTGACAAGCATCAGTTTTATTATTTTACTACTTTACATAAATGAGCCCGAGAAGCGAAAATTTACAATTTTTAAAACAAATCTAAAGCTTAACAAACTAAAACGCCTTCTTGGAATTGTGTGGATAGCTTTAGGATTCATTGCAATTTATTTGGGTGTATTTGAATTAGGCATTCCGAAACTCAAGTCAGGTATTCCCGACGATTTAATTTTCGGCATCATCATGATGGTAGTTATTGCACCGATTACTGCTTTTGCTCTCATTACTTTCGGAAAGTATGCTCTGACCGGGGAGTATGATAACTGAAGGGTGAGTGAAAATTTGAGAATTAGAGGCGATTCTTGCAACGTCACTACTGTATGCGTTTCACATACTCTTATAAAACTCGGCGACAAACCTGAGTCGTTACTAATTTCCTTGCGAAAATATTTTTGAAAAATTAAAAAAAAATCTCGCGAAAAATTTTTCGAAAAATTTTTCATTTGGTTTTCAAAAAAAAATTCGCAAAAAAAATTCGCAAAAAAAAATTTCATTCCGTTTTCAAAAAAAAACCGCGCCGAGAAAAATTTCTCAACGCGGTTTTTTTATACACTATTAAAACAAAAAATTATTTACCGATATGATAGACATCACTCGTTGTCGGTGCAGTCGGTGCATTATTCATAATTCCCATTTTAATTGGTGTCGAATGCTCTTTTTTGTATTGCGCACCTAAAATCGGCGCAATCGCTAAAGCTACCAAGCATGATAATTTAATCAAAATGTTCATCGAAGGGCCGGAAGTATCTTTAAAAGGATCACCTACGGTGTCACCTATAACTGCCGCCGTGTGTGGTACAGATTTTTTGTAAAAAGTTTCGCCGTTAATGACAACACCTTTTTCAAAAGATTTTTTCGCATTATCCCAAGCACCACCTGCGTTTGATTGGAAAATCGCCCACAAAACACCTGATACTGTCACTCCGGCTAAATATCCGCCCAATGCTTCAGGTCCCATTAAAAAACCGAGAACGATGGGTGTAATGATAGTAATGGCGCCCGGCGCAATCATTTCGCGAATAGCTGCTTTTGTAGAAATTTCAACGCAACGTTGGTAATCCGGTTTGCCTGTTCCTTCCATGATACCCGGAATTTCGCGGAACTGACGACGAACTTCTTGAACCATATCCATTGCTGCACGACCAACGGCATTCATGGCAAATGCAGAAAAAACTACCGGAATCATTCCGCCGACAAACAAACACGCCAAAACATCTGCTTTGAAAATATTAATACCGTCAATACCCGTAAATTTTACGAAGGCTGCAAATAAACCTAATGCCGTTAACGCGGCAGAAGCAATCGCAAAACCTTTACCGATAGCAGCCGTCGTATTACCCACTGAATCTAAAACATCTGTGCGTTCGCGTACTTCAGCCGGCAATTCAGACATTTCCGCAATACCACCGGCGTTATCTGCAATCGGACCAAAAGCATCAATCGCTAATTGCATTGCCGTTGTTGCCATCATCGCTGATGCCGCAATAGCCACACCGTAAAAACCTGCCAGCGTATAAGCACTGTAAATCGCGCCGGCAAATAAAAGAATCGGATAAGCGGTCGAAATCATACCAACACCCAAACCGGCTATAATGTTAGTGCCGGCACCCGTTGCAGAACGTTGAACAATATCCATTACCGGTTTTTTTCCAAGACCGGTGTAGTATTCAGTAATAGCAGAAATAAGTCCGCCAACTACCAGACCTACAAGAACGGAATAATAAACTTCATTGCTCGAAACATTCATCAAACCTTGTCCGAAAAAATTCATTTTCATTGTTTCAGGCAACATCCATTTAATAACAGGATAACAAACTACGGCAGTTAAACCGATTGACACCCAATTACCGCGATTCAACGCGCCTTGAACAGCATTGATAGATAAGTTGTTCTCGGCAACGTTCACAAACCAAGTACCAATAATCGAAAATAAAATACCTAAACCGGCAATTAACATCGGTAAAAGAATAGGACCGATGCCGCCGAATTTATCAGAGAATCCGGGATTATCCCCGATAACATAATTTCCTAAAACCATTGAAGCTAAAACAGTAGCAACATAAGAACCAAATAAATCCGCTCCCATACCGGCAACGTCGCCGACATTATCGCCCACATTATCGGCAATTGTTGCCGGGTTTCTCGGGTCGTCTTCCGGAATACCGGCTTCCACTTTCCCGACTAAATCGGCACCAACGTCTGCTGCTTTAGTGTAAATGCCGCCGCCCACACGCGCAAACAACGCGATAGATTCTGCACCGATTGAAAAACCGGCAAGCACTTCCAATACGCGTTCCATTTGGTGAACCGAATTTCCGGTACCGCCCATAAACGTACTATATAAGACAATAAAAGTAACGCTCAAACCAATGACAGCTAAACCGGCAACACCTAAACCCATGACGGTACCGCCGCGAAAAGATACTTTTAACGCTTGAGTTAAACTTGTGCGCGCTGCATTCGTTGTGCGAACGTTCGCTTTTGTAGCGATGCGCATACCTAAATTACCGGCAACAGCAGAAAATAAAGCACCGAAAACAAAAGCCACAGCGATAAGCATACTTGAATTTCCAACCAAAGTAGATTGAAATGCCAATAATGCCGCAGCACCTGCGACAAAAATAGCCATTACGCGGTATTCTGCATTTAAAAATGCCAAGGCACCTACATGAATCGCATCGGCAATTTCTTGCATTTTAGTATTACCTGCATCTTGCTTAGTTACCCATGACCATAGATAAGCCATATAAATCAACGCTACAACACCGAAGAGCGGGATTAAGTAAATTAAATTTTCCATTTTTAAAGTTCGTTTTTCTTTTTATGAAAGTGATGAATAAGTAGTAAATAGGTATTT
>JAYTIA010000486.1:0-3965 GCA_043732145.1 Saprospiraceae bacterium | reverse complement strand
TTGCAAAAAAAATATTTGGATGGTGAAAAAATATCTTCTCTATATTTCGGTGGCGGAACGCCTTCTTTATTAACTTCCGGTGAACTCAACGATATTTTTGAAACGATTTATAAAATGCATGCGATTGAAGCCAATCTGGAAATTACAATAGAAGCGAATCCGGATGATTTAACGCACACCTATCTCGATGATTTGAAAAAAAACACACCGATAAATCGTTTCAGTATCGGTGTTCAGTCTTTTTTCGATGAAGATTTAGCTTTTATGAATCGCGCGCACAATGCCGAGCAAGCACACGCAGCAATTCATTATGCGCAGGATATCGGTTTTACAAATTTGACAATTGATTTAATTTACGGCGTGCCGACTTCCGACAATGCACGTTGGACAAAAAATCTGGAACGCGCCCTGTCTTATAATTTACCACACATCAGCAGTTATGCTCTGACGGTTGAAACAGGTACGGTTTTATACGCGCAAATAAAAAAGAAAAAAACTTTACCCGTTGAAGATGAAAAAGCGGCGGAACAATTTAATATTTTGATTGAAAAATTGTGCAAGAATGGTTACGATCACTACGAAATTTCCAATTTCGCACGCCCCGGGCATTATGCCCGACACAATTCAAATTATTGGTTAGGTGCGAAATATCTCGGTATTGGACCGTCGGCACATTCTTTCAACGGTGTGTCTCGACAATGGAATGTCGCGCACAATTTTAATTACATAAAAAGTATTCAAGACAATCAGGTACCGAGTACCGAAGAAATTTTAACGCTCGATCAACGGTATAATGAATACGTGATGACGCGCTTGCGAACCATTTGGGGTTGCGATATAAAAGACATCAACGAAAATTTTGGCGAAAAATATCAATCGTATTTTGAAAAAAATATCGAAAAATTTATTAATTGCGGTTGGATGCGCATATCAAAAAATATTTTCACGCTCACTGATTCCGGCAAATTAATGGCAGATTTTATTACACAAGAACTATTTTTTTCTGAGCAATAATATTTTTCAAGAATTTTTTTTTGCTTTTGACAACAAAGAATAATTTTAATGCAATTAAAAATTTATTTTGATGCTGAAGTTTATAGTTTTTGTTAGATTTACCTTGAATTATTTTAAAACCAAACTTTTAACAATTAAACACAAATACCCTATGTACAAACTAAAACTGCTCTTCTCAGTTTTTAGTCTCTTTATTTTTTTCAACGCTTGTACGCCAACGAAAAAAATAATTACCACCACTACCACTACCGGTAAAGATACCGATAAAAAAATAGTTGATGATGGTAAACTTGAATTTGCCGTATTGCAACTTAATGATGTTTATGAAATTGCGCAATTGAGCGATGGTACAGGCGGTATGGCACGTGCCGCAACGATGCGTAAACAATTGTTGCAAAAATATCCAAATCGCGTTCTGACCGTTTTATCCGGTGATTTTTTAAACCCTTCACTTATCGGCACTGTCAGAGTAAATGGCAAAGCTGTTCAAGGACAACAAATGGTAGAAGTGATGAATGCTACCGGGGTTGATTACGTTACGTTCGGCAATCACGAATTTGATTTGTCGCTGTCTGATTTGCAAAAACGTTTAGATGAATCCACTTTTAAATGGGTGTGCGCGAATACGGAACAAAAAGATTCATCGGGTAATTTATCACTCTTCAAAGTGCGTGGTGTTGAGGTTCCGAAAACAGCTATCGTAAGTTTTAAAGATGATGAAGGCACGAGCGTTAACATCGGTTTATTCGGTGTCGTATTGCCTTCCAATCCAAAAGATTTTGTAAAATACAGCGATGTAGTTCAGTCATCAACAGATGCAGTAAATAGTTTGAACGCACAAAAAGTGGATGCTATTTTCGGAATTACGCACGTCGAGATTAAAGACGATCACCGCATTGCTAAAGCCAACCAATCCGTTTCTGTTTTATTTGGAGGACATGAACACACAAATAACCGCGAATCGGAAGGGAATGTCATGATTACTAAAGCCGATGCCAATGCACGTACAGTCTATGTCCATTATGTATCTATTGATAAAAATACGCACAATACTAAAGTTCGTTCCGAATTAGTGACATTAGATAAAACAATCGCACTTGACAGTGCGGTTAGCGTAGTTGTTGATAAATGGGTAAATATCTCCTCTGAAAATTTCAAAAAGCAAGGCTTCGATTTAGATAATTCGGTAACAACTATTACGACACCGCTTGATGGGCGTGAAACCTCTCTACGTTATAAACAAACAAATTTAGGAACAGTTGTTTGCAAAAGTTTTGTAGATGCAGCGAAGAAAAAAGTGGATGTTGCTTTTTTTAATAGCGGTAGTATTCGTTTCGATGATCAACTTGTCGGGAAAGTGACCCAATTAGATATTATTCGTATGATGCCTTTCGGCGGGAAATTATATGAAGCGGATATAATAGGTTCGGAATTACAAAAAGTTTTAAAAATCGGATTGTCTGATAATATAGGCAGAGGCGGATTTTTACAAACGGGAGGTGTTGATATTATCAATGCAGCGGAAGGTAAATTCAAAATTGGTGGCGTTGATTTCGATCCCGGTAAACTATATCATTGTATTTTCTCTGATTTTTTATTTACAGGTAAAGAAACGGGCTTGAGTTTTTTCAACCCCAAAAACCCCGGCATTACAAACGTTGATAAGTCGGCAGATGGCGACCTCGCCGATTTACGCAGCGATTTGCGCCAAGTATTGATTGCTTATTTGAAAAAAAATCCGAATTAGGTTATTCGTTATCGGTTATAATCAAATAACTGATAAACAATAACGGAGAATCGATAAACGATAAACAATAACAAATCACCGCATCAAAAGCGTCCACGCAATACCGAAAGCGGCTCCCGAAATAAATTGTCGCCAAGATTTAAGCGAAATTTTTAAAATATTTAAAACGAAATAAGACACCGTTAAAATAAAAAACAAAATAGATAATTGCCCGACTTCGATCCCGATATTAAAAGCAAAAAGTGGTTGAACAATATTTTGTCCTGCTCCTTGCAAAGCTTTGAAATAATTTGAAAAAGCTAAACCATGAATTAAACCGAATACCAAAGCACAAAAGTATTTTAAAACAAATGAATGATTTGATGAAATCTTCGTTTCATAATTATCGGATGCTTCTTCGCGCAGATTGTATAATGCCGTAAAAATAATAGTACATGGAATTAGCTTTTCAATCATTGCATACCAAGGCGAAACGATTTGCAAAGCTGCAAGTGCTAAAGTAAAACTATGCCCGATTGTAAATGCCGTAATTAGAATAGCCACACGTCTCCATTGATTTAAAGCATAACCGGCACAAAGCGCTATTAAGAAAACGATGTGATCATATCCGTTAATGTCTGTGATATGATCAATGCCTAATTGAAAAAAAGTTGAAAATTGTGATAGCATGAAAACAATTACGAATTTAATATTAAATCAAATCAAAATGTAGGGTCTGAAAACTGAAATTTTTGAGCAATGAGTGAACCTGTTACAATAATTCGCAATTTTTTTTTACAAATATAGTATTAAGCAACCGAAAAGAAGTCAAAATCTCAAGCGAATAAAATAAATGCCGTAACTTTGGTGAAAAAACTCACCTTAAAGAACATATAAAATGCGAATTATTTTAATTATCACTTTTGCGTTCGCTTCTTATTTATCTTACTGCCAAGATATATCCAATTTGGAAGAACCTGCTTTGAAAGATATTCGCGATATATTCAGTAAAAAAAACAAATTAAAAGACAATCTTAATGATATTAAACCCACGCAATTTGCTTTTGTGCCGGCTGTAGGCTATTCACTTCAAACAGGTTTTGCCGGCGTATTGAGTGCCAATGCTGCATTTCAATTGGGCAAAGGTATTGAAGTAAAGCAATCAACAATAACAACAAGTCTTACTTATTCGCAATATAAACAAACAATTTTTCCAATCAATGCC
>JAYTIA010000485.1:0-3966 GCA_043732145.1 Saprospiraceae bacterium | reverse complement strand
ATAAAACTATCTTTAGGTTTTAAATTTTCCTAACCAAATTCTGTGTAATGAAAATAACAAAATTACTTTTACTCTTAATGGGCTGCGCTCAAATCTCTTTTTCACAAACCCAAGTCACTATTAACGCCGATTTAGGTAAAGAAATCATTAGTAAACATATTTACGGACATTTTTCCGAGCATCTCGGCAGATGTATTTACGGCGGTTTGTACGTCGGCGAAAAAAATACAGCGATTCCGAATAAAAACGGTGTGCGATTAGATGTTGTCGAAGCACTCAAAAAACTAAAAATTCCGAACTTGCGTTGGCCCGGCGGTTGTTTCGCCGATACGTATCATTGGAAAGACGGTATCGGTGAAAAAGAAAAACGTCCTTCAATGCTCAACATTTGGTGGGGCGGCACAACGGAAGATAATAGTTTCGGCACGCACGATTTTTTAGATATGTGCGAACTCATCGGAGCAGAACCGTATCTCGCAGGCAATGTCGGTAGCGGAACCGTTCAAGAACTCATTGATTGGACGCGCTATGTAAATACTGAAAAAGGTAATCCAATGGCATCACTGCGCAAACAAAACGGCAGAGAAAAACCTTGGAACGTCAAATTTTGGGGAGTCGGCAACGAAGCATGGGGTTGCGGCGGTAATATGAAACCGGAATACTACGCCAATATTTATCGCCAAAATGCAACTTTTATGACGGATTGGTCGAACACCGGAAAAATGTTTCGCATTGCCTCCGGTGCAAATTCTTCGGATTATAATTGGACGGAAGTTTTGATGCGTGATATTCCGCACAATATGTTAGAAGGCGTAGCACTGCACCATTATTCTGTCATTGATTGGAACAAAAAAGGTTCGGCAACCGATTTCAGTTTCGATCAATATTTTACAACCATGCAACGTGCTTTGATGATGGAGGAACTCATTACAAAACACGCGACAATTATGGATAAATATGATCCGGAGAAAAGAATTGCACTCGTTGTAGATGAATGGGGTGGATGGTATGACGTTGAATCCGGCACAAATGGTGCTTTTTTATATCAACAAAACACGATGCGCGATGCCATTCTCGCCGGTGCAACTTTAAATATTTTTCATAAACATTGCGACCGTGTGCGCGTGGCAAATTTGGCACAAATCGTCAACGTCTTGCAATCCGTGATTTTGACCAAAGAAGAAAAAATAATTTTAACGCCGACTTATCACGTCATGGAAATGTACAATGTGCATCAAGATGCGACGATGCTACCTTTATATATACAAGACATCCCCACATTCCGGAACGGAAACGATAAATTATCGGCAGTTTCCATTTCGGCTTCAAAAGATAAAAAAGGTGCAATGCATATTTCTTTAGTGAATATTGACCCGACAAAAGCGCAATCGTTCAGCATTAATATTAGGGGTATAAAAACAAATTCAGTTACCGGTCGTATTCTCACTTCCGATAAAGTGCAAGATTATAATTCTTTTGAAACGCCGAATAAAATAAAACCGGCTGTATTTAGCGGTGCCGTTTTGAAAAATGATGTGTTGAACGTGACATTGCCACCGATTTCGGTTGTGGTGTTGGAGTTAAAATGATTTTTTTTGACTTATTGACGCCGGAATTATTGACGATGTACTTATGATTTTATCAGTCTTTAGTCAATAATTCCGGCGTCAATAAGTCAAAAAAAATCGTTCGTCGTTTATATTTGTCTGTTCGTCGTTACACCGGAACTAATTTTGATAGATGAAAGTTATCCTCATAAATAATAATAAACGACCACATGTTGACACATTTTTTTCTCCTCAGACATTCTTACTCATCAGATAATGATAGTACTTGAAAACGGTTAATGGCTAATGATTAATTAACTTTTAACTATCAGAATATTATGCGTCAGGCATTTTCACTTTTCACTTTTCACTTTAAAAAATATCATGGAAATTTTATTGCATTATTGGTGGATACCCGTGTTGGTACTCCTCATCGTCAGTTACCGTTTAATTTTAAAACTATTCGGTGTTATTATTGTACCCGAAGATAAAATCGGTTTAGTGACAAAAAAATTTATTTTAACAAGTGATAAAAAAGAAGGCACTTCGTCCGGAAAAATTGTTGTCACTGATGGCGAAGCCGGCTATCAAGCGCAAACGCTTGCGCCGGGTTTGCATTTATGGAAATGGATTTGGCAATATGATATTACACTGCAACCTTTAACTGTCATCCCTTCCGGACAAATTGGTTTAGTCGTTGCTAAAGACGGTGCAGAATTACCTTCCGGTCGTTTATTGGCGCGCTCAGTAGAAAGTGATTCGTATCAAAATGCTGAACAATTCTTGAAAAGCGGTGGGCAAAAAGGTCGTCAAGCCGGTGTAATTACTTCCGGCAGTTATCGCATCAATACTTTTTTATTCGATGTAGTATTGGCAGAAATGACGAAGATAGATGACAATCAAGTCGGCATAATAACGACACTGGACGGCGAACAGTTAGAAGTCGGACAAATTGCGGGTATGGAAATCAACGGACATAATAATTTTCAGAATGCAGATGCGTTTTTGCGTTCCGGCGGTAAACGCGGTTTACAACAACAAATCGTTTTGTCGGGTGTCTATAATTTTAATCCATGGTTCGTCAAACTCGAACAAGTCGAGATGGTCCAAATTCCGATTGGTTTTGTCGGCGTTGTCAATTCATTCATTGGACCGGACGGTGAAGATATGAGCGGCATTGATTTTAAACACGCGAACATTGTACCGAAAGGACATAAAGGCATTTGGATAGAACCGCTGGGACCGGGAAAATATCCTCTGAATCCATACACGATGAAAGTAGAAACCGTACCGACAACAAATCTGGTTTTAAATTGGGCAACGGCACGTACCGAATCGCACAACCTCGATAGACATTTATCAACTATAACCGTGCGTTCAAAAGATGGTTTCCCTTTTAACTTAGATGTCTCTCAAATTATTCATATTCCGAATTTTGAAGCACCAAAAGTGATTGCGCGATTCGGTACGATGATGAATTTAGTGAGCCAAGTTTTAGAACCCACAATCGGTAACTATTTCCGCAACTCGGCACAAAACACAGATGTTATTGATTTTTTAATCAATCGTAAAGAACGTCAAGACCAAGCGCGCCAACATATCAGCGCGGTGTTGACACAATATAATGTGAATGCGGTGGATACATTAATAGGTGATATTGTGCCGCCGGAATCATTAATGAAAACTTTGACAGACCGAAAATTGGCAGAAGAACAAAAAGTAACCTACGATACGCAAAAAATGGCGCAAGAAACTCGGCAATCTTTGGAAAAAGAAACGGCATTGGCAGATATGCAAAAACGTATCGTTGAAGCACAACAAGGTGTACAAATTGCGGAACGCACAGCTGATTCGGCACTTAAAAAAGCAAACGGCGAAGCGGCCGGTGTAAAAGTGCAAGCAGAAGCAGAAGCACAACGCATCCGATTACTCTCTATTGCAGATGCGGAAAGGTTACGCGTAATGGGTGAAGCAGAAGCCGGTCGCACATTAGCAACCGGTAATGCCGAAGCCGCCAAAATTTTAGCAATAGGTAAATCGAATGCAGAAGCCTATGAACTTCAAGTAGCGAGTGTAGGTGCAGAGCATTTCGTAAAAATGAAGGTAACGGAAATTATCGGGCAATCCGGTATAAAAGTAATTCCGGATGTTTTAATATCAGGAGGCAGCAACGGCGGCGGTTCAGTTATTGATTTACTCGGAATAAAATTATTGGAAAATTGGCAAAAAGATAAAATGGTTGATGGTTGATAGTTTATAGTTGATGATTAAAAACATCGGGTAATCGTAGGGGTAACTCTTGCGGTTGCTCGTATTATTTTATTCAATTTTCATGTTTGACTTGAATCCGTTTAATTCAGGTCATTTTTTATTTCTCATTCTCCGCAGCCCTGCTTTAAATAGACCTTTTTGGGTCATT
>JAYTIA010000484.1:0-3974 GCA_043732145.1 Saprospiraceae bacterium | reverse complement strand
TGGCATAAAAGGTTTTTCATCATCATCGTCTTTTATCGCAGCCGGTGCAACAGTAAGCGAATCCGGTATCACCATTGAAGCAGTATCAATTATTGTTTGCGCGTTTAAGCCGAAAGTCGATATCAAAATTCCTAAAAAAAGTAGAAGAAACCGTTTCATTTGAACAAGTTGTCAGCTAATTATTTTAACCACATCTGTCTTTTTGATTAAAATAAAAAAATCGTGACACAAAGAACACAAAATGGTAGATGATTAACAATTAAAAATTAAAAATTAAAAATTAAAAATTGCCCTTCGCTTTTATCGCAAATTGCAGCAAACTGTTTTTTGAAATTTTTTTGAAATAAAAATCGCAAAAAATAATTTTTTCTCTGCACTTTTTAATTGTCATTCAATTAAAAATATCGCGGGCTTTTTGTGTAAGTCCGGTATTTTTTTTTGCTTCCACACTACCACCGTATGAGTTTGAATAAATGCCGATTGAGTTGTTAAATCGCAAGCAATACATAATTTTGTTGCGGGCGATAGAGAGACAAGCGCGGCCTCAATGATTTGTTTGTTTCTATAGGGTGTTTCAATAAAAATTTGAGTTTGTTTCATCCGCCGTGCTGCATCTTCCATTTTTTTCAAATCGCGACCTATTTCTTCGCGTTTTGCACTTAAATATCCGTGAAAGATAAATGATTGTCCGTTCATTCCGGATGCCATTAAAGCCAACATAATCGAACTCGGTCCAACTAACGGCACAATTTCAAAATTATTTATGTGCGCCCACGCCACAATTTCACTCCCCGGATCGGCAACACACGGACATCCGGCTTCACTCATGATACCGATGTCTTTTCCCAAGTTTAAAATTTCTCGTACTGCTTTAAAATCAACTGTCGGTGTAGTTTCTTGCATTTCTATAATCGTCAAATCGGAAATGGCATGGGGTGGTTGCGTTGCTTTTATGACGTGTCGCGCCGTTTTTGCGCGTTCAACGATAAAAGTATCTAACCGATGGATGTGTTGAACAACATATTCAGGCAGTGTTTCCGTATTCAAATCGCCGAGCGGTGTCGGTATGAGTATAAATTTTCCGTACATAAAATGGACATTGAACAAAAGATATCGGACAATAAAAAAAGTAAATTAGTGAAGAGATGCGAAGGCAATTATGTGCAAATAATTTTCGTTGTAAGATTGCATTGCTACTTCTAATAATTGTTGAAATTTTTTTTTATTGCAAGATGAAATAGCCTTTGGTGTTTCGGTATCTTTTAAAATATTCATAAGATAAAACCTTTTCATGATAAAACGTTTAGTAAAACTGACATTTATGCCCGATAAAACCAACGATTTTTTAGAAATTTTTGAATCTTCAAAACATTTTATTCGCGCTCGCGAAGGTTGTTTACATCTCGAATTGCTGCAAGATACAATACACCCGCATATTTTTTTTACTTTGAGCTATTGGGAAAATGAAAACGCTTTAGAGTTGTATCGCCGGTCAGAATTATTTAAAACGACTTGGGCAAAAACCAAAACCCTTTTTGGCGAAAAACCCGAAGCATGGAGCGTATGTATAGCTTCACAGACTTTAATTTTTTAATTTCGGACAAAATGTTTTTAAAATA
Source organism: Saprospiraceae bacterium (assembly GCA_043732145.1). Classification (GTDB taxonomy): domain Bacteria; phylum Bacteroidota; class Bacteroidia; order Chitinophagales; family Saprospiraceae; genus JAAFJT01. The sequence continues at coordinate 2,355 of JAYTIA010000484.1, read as the reverse complement.
TAGAATTACACAATATTTGACGCAAATTTGTGTTCTTAAATTATAAAAACAAAATTCAATGAAATACCTTGTACTCACATTGCTTCTTTTAAGTTTCTTTTCCGTTACCGCACAAAACATTCAACGTGATACGATTACAGATTTTTCAAACACGCCACCCGATAAAGTTATTTTCAAATCGCCGAAAGGAAAATTTTATAAAGTAGATTTTATTAAAGAAGCCGGTCATTCTTTCGAACCGGAGTACAATACCGGTTTAATACACAATTGTAGTGATAGTACATTTGCAGGCTCCGCACGTAAAGCGGCAAAAACATCTATCGTAACGGCAAAGACTGAAAATTTTGTAACCGTTTCTGCCTTGATAAGAGGTTTACCTAAAGATGCAGTTATCCGTCCTAAGCTGACGAGTAACAGTAAACGCATTGCACTTGAAAACAGAAATGTGCGCTTGTTGAAAGATACTTATCTCTATGCATTTAAAAAAGAAAGTGATAATGATTACCATATCATCATCGGCGATAATATAGACCCAAAGAAAGCGACATATTTTAACTGCGAAATTTCCGGGCTTCCGGTACCGATAAACAAAGTTTTTCAAACCGTTAGAAAGACTTTTGAAAAACAATTCGTTCAAGTGTGTAATTCGAGTTATGCCGTTTTTTCAGCTAATCCAATTAAAATAGCCATCGAAGGCAGCATTTTTTTTGATGTAGATCATCTCCCCGGACAAATCGGACCGATAGGGTTTCAACCCGCAACTACTTGGGAGATTCATCCGATTACTAAAATTACTTTCTTAAAATAAATCAATTGGTGCCGATCCGTTGCAACGATGTATAAGCATAAGAAAGCTGTCAAAATCGGTTTACATTATCTGTCAATTTTTTTGCTTTTTTGTTTGGTACGGTAAATTTCAAAAGTAACTCGTACCTTTGCCGCATCATCAATAATTAAAAATATTGATGATGCTTATAAATTATTTTGCAAACCCAATACACTACAAACATCAAACTATGAGTAAATTATTGAAACAATTCGCGGTCGGCACACTTTTTTTATCGTTTATCACTTTAAGTTGTAAACCGGCAACATTACAAACAGACACACATACTGCTAACGATGCCATACCCGCCTTCAACGGGCATTTTGGTTATGGCTCTAATATGGGTTTTTATAATCCTTATTCCGATATGCAACTTGCCGATATCGGTGCGCGCATTAATGTCCGTGTGATGCGTCCGGCATTGGATGAAAAATTTTTAGAAAAATGGGGTTATGATATTCGCAGCGATTTATTCCAACATTTCGGCGACTTGAACATGAACGAAAATACTTTATTTTTGGGTTATCCCAGTGCGGCGCATCGCGACAATACCGTTTATTGCGGTAAAGATTCATCGGCACTGTTTGCCAATATGTACGAACCGATTTTTGATAACGGCGAAAACGGTACGCTGGTGAATGATAAAAACTATTATGCGCTTTATGTTTATAAAGTCGTAAAAAAATACGGCAAAAACGTCAAGTTTTATGAAATCTGGAATGAACCGGATTATGCGACAACCGGCAAAACTGAAGCAACACCCGGCACACCCGGTTCGTGGTGGACAAGCAATCCTGATCCTTGCGAGTACGCACTGCACGCACCGATTCAACATTATATTCGTCTGTTGCGAATCAGTTACGAAGTGATTAAAAGTATAGATGCTTCGGCGAATGTCTGTATCGGCGGTGTTGGTATCCCGAGTTTTTTAGATGCCGTGTTGCGACAAACGGACAATCCGAAAGACGGCACAGTGACAAAAGATTTTCCGTTGAACGGAGGTGCTTATTTCGATGTGTTAAGTTATCATGTTTATCCGCACATAGATAATTCTTTGCGTGCGTGGAACAACGCCACACAAACTTTCGATCAATTTCGCCATTCCGATCGTGCTGCTGCGGGTATTATAGATAGAAAAAATAAAATGACGGACGTGCTGTATAAATTTGGGTACAACGGCAGTACTTATGCGCAAAAACATTTCATCATCACTGAAACAAATATTCCGGCAAAACAATTCGGCGAGTTTATCGGCAGTTATGAGGCGCAACGCAATTATGTGATAAAGGCACTCGTGAAAGCACAGCAAAACGACATCCTACAATTATATTTTTACAGTTTGGGTGAATTTCAAGTTGGTGCAACTGCAAAAGATGAATTTGAAAAAATGGGTCTATACACACCACTCACGAATACAGTGCCATATCAAATGCCGCCGACGGAAGCGGGTTACGCTTTTTCGACCACTTCTAAAACGCTTTTCGGTTTTGATTATGATGTTGCCGAAACGCAAAAGTTGAAGATACCTA
>JAYTIA010000483.1:0-3993 GCA_043732145.1 Saprospiraceae bacterium | reverse complement strand
AAATTTTACCTTCTACTAAACTTACACTTGAAATTGTAGTGACAAGATTTGTAGTACCGCTAATTTTTATTTTTATGTCTTTCGTGCCTTTATCTACTTCGACAAAATTTGAAATATCTTTGAAGCGCAAGTTCGATAAATCATTCGTTGCGGTAGCTGTTCCGCCCGATGCTACGGTTTGAATATCTAAATTATAAGTAACAATATCATTGACAAACTGCGCTACACGGATTTTTGCTTTGCCGGGACCGGGTACACTTAAATCGTCAGTTGAAATTTTATACAATGGTTTTTTAGTCGAGTTTGAATCACGATAAACAAAAAAAGAATAACCTACTTTCTCATTCATCAAAATCGAATCAGCAAAACTCAAAGCGGTCGTACTTGATTTTACGGAGACTGTTGTTTTTTGTCCCGGTGTAAGTTTCACATCATAGTAGGGCGTATTCGTAGTATAAGCGGCAGAAGTAGTATTTTGTTTTGTACCGTTGACATAAAAATCCAAAGCAGAAGTGTCGGCAGCATTAACTAACATAGTTTTAGCAAAAACATCCGGTGTAATCGTACCCGAACCATCTTTACTGCAAGCAATGACTAAAATGGTAATTAAACCGATAAAAAATAGTGTGAGATTTGAGAAAAATTTACGCATAAGGAAATCGGTTAAATGAATTTTATATAGAATTAAAGTAGTTAAAATCTTGTTTCCGAAATAAAAAACGAAAAAATTGAAGCTAAATTTTATCACCCAAAGAAAAAAACTGTTAAATTTTTTTGACCACCACTTTATCAATACGCATCGCATCCATGTCAACGACCTCAAAAGTGAAACTATGCCAAGTAATTATTTCACCAGTTTTAGGTAGCTCTTCCAAAATATGCAAAATAAATCCGCCAACCGTTTGAAAACCTTCTTTATGGTGGGTAGTATCATCTAATTCAAATTTTTTCAAAAAATCATCCCAAGGATATTGACCGTCAATGATCCATGAACCGTCCTCGCGCTCAATAAATTCGTAACCGATGGAACCGTCTTCTTGCGAAATATCACCGACCAACGTATCAAAAACATCATTAATAGTCACAATACCGACGAAGGAACCATATTCATCTACGACCAATCCTTGATGTATTTTCGATTCTTTAAATTTTTCCAATGCTGTATAAGCATTCATGGTTTCCGGAAAATAGTTGACCTTGCGAATACTTTGCTTAATGTCAATTTTATTGCCTTTCAACAATTCCGATAAAATATCTTTTACGGTGACTATACCCAAAACATTATCAAATTCATCTTCGCATACTGGATAAACGGCATGATTGTATTTTTGTATTTTGGATAAATTAAAATCCAGTGAATCATTAATATCTAACCAAATAATATCGGCACGGTGCGTCATAAGCGTGCCCACTTTTTTATCGCCGAGATGAAAAACATTTTCTACAATATCTTGTTCAATACCTTCAATCGTACCGGCTGTTGCACCTTCATCAATAATAGCTTTAATTTCTTCCTCTGTTACACGCGTTTCATCAGTTTTTATGCCGAAAAGTCGAATAAATACATCCGTTGAAGCACTTAACAACCAGATAAACGGACGCATAATGCGCGAAATCCAAGTCATCGGTATAGCAACATATTGCGCAACGGCTTCTGCTTTTGCCATACCTATTCGTTTAGGTAACATTTCTCCGAAGGCAATGGCAATAAAACCGGCAAAAAGGATATTTAAAATTTTTGCAATCGTGAGACTGTGATTGGCAATAATCGGAATATTTTTCAGATAGGGGTCTATTTGATCCACATAAGCCTCGCCACCTACCGAACCGATGACGATGCCGACGAGTGTGATACCTATTTGTGTTGTGGATAGAAATTTATTAGGCGTACTTATAAGTTGTAAAGCTGCTTTTGCACCGGCGTTGTTTCTGCGTGCCGATAATTCTAAACGCACTTTACGAACGGTAGTTAATGCCATTTCTGACATCGCAAATAAGCCGCTGATAAGAGTAAGAATAAGTAGAAGTATAAAACTTTGCATTTATTGAAGATGAATACACCGACAAATGAAATGACCTGCAGTAAGAACTGTTTTGATTGAAAAACGCATTTCATCTTGCTTAGATAAGCGTGTTGGTATTCACGTGCAAAATTAATAGATTTACATGAATATTGCTTAATTTTGTTGGTTTTTTATGAACCGGCTTATGATTTATGTCGAAAAAAAAGATAGCATTAGTTGAAATGCAATATCTGCCCCCCATATCTTATATGGTTCTTTTCAAAAATTTTGAAGAAGTGCAGATCGAATCTTGCGAAAATTATCAAAAAAGTAGTTTCAGAAACCGATGTATTATTGCGGCTTCCTTAGGAACGCAGGTTCTAAGTGTGCCGCTTAAAAAAGGAAAAAATACGCAACAAAATATCAAAGACGTTCAAATCGCGAATGAAACGGCGTGGCAACGACAACATTGGGAAAGTATAAAATCGGCTTATGGTTCGGCACCATACTGGATTTTTTATGCCGATAAAATTGCGCCGCACTTCCAAAAAAAACAAGATTTTTTATTCGATTTTAATCTCGAATTGCTAAACACTGTTCTGACTTTGATGAAAAAAGAAATTAAGCCGGAGATTTCTTTTTCGGAAAAATATATTTTAAACAATGATTTGGAATCTAATCATCCCGACATTCAAGATTACAGAAATGTTTTTACACCAAAAAATTTTCAAATGTTTCCTATAAAAAAATATCCGCAAGTTTTTTCCGATAGAACGAATTTTATTCCGAATTTAAGTGTTTTAGATACTCTTTTTTGTTGTGGCGGTATTCAACAAACGTTATCAGAGCATAAATATTAAAAATGTTAAAATAAAATTCCGAAAAGCTAAATATTTGTTAAAGCAAATAACTTTTATACTTCTGCCATGTCTTACCATCGTTAGTCAATTATTATTTATTAAACAAAATTTTTAAAGATTTAGAACATGAAAAAATTATCGTTATTAGTTGCCATGATACTAGCTATTTTCACGGCATCGTTCGCACAAACAGCTACTCAAACACAACCAGTTCCTGCCGATAAACCGGAATGGAAAAAAGGCGAAGGTCACAACGGACACAGAGGTGAAGGCTTAAAGAAAAAATTAGGCTTAACCGATGACCAAGCGGCAAAATTAAAAGCATTACACGCAAGTCATAAAAGTAAAACGCAAGCTATCAGAGAAAATACGTCATTGACAAAAGATCAACGCAAAGCACAAATGGCAGAAGTGAAAGCAGCGCAAGATCAAGAAATCAAAGGTATTTTGACTGCGGATCAATACACGCAATATACACAAATGCTTGCTACAGGTAAAGAAAAAATGAAAGGGAAACGTAAACAGTAATAGGTTAATTGGTTAAATAAAAATGCGCAAGAAATTTATTTTTCTTTGCGCATTTTTATTTTCAAAAAAGATTTCAAAAAAGATTTCAAAAAAGATTTTGAGGTTTAATAGTCTAACGTCGTCGAGATTTTAATTAATTAACCAATTAACGATTAACCAGTCACCAAAGTATAAACATCGCCCCAATTTCTACCCAATCCGTTATAATCCAAACCATAGCCGATAATAAATTTATTCGGAATTTCAAAACCAAGATAGTGTATTTCAACCGGCTCGATAATCGCTTCTGTTTTTATAAAACACGCAGCAATTTTTATTGATGCCGGCGATTGTAAAGCCAGCTGTCTCAAAAATTGATTCATCGTAATGCCGGTATCCACTATGTCTTCTACAATAATACTGTGTCTGCCTTGAACGGGAATATCGATTCCTAAAATAGTTGCCACTTCTCCCGACGATTTTAAGCCATTGTATGAAGAGAGTTTTGTAAAACTAATTTCGCAATTTATATCCATTGCACGCGCTAAGTCGGCGGCAAAAACAAATGCACCGTTCAGAATACATAAAAGCAAAGGGTTTTTATCGCGGTAATCGTCGGAGAT
>JAYTIA010000482.1:0-4005 GCA_043732145.1 Saprospiraceae bacterium | reverse complement strand
TTCACCTATTCCACCAATTGATAAAGTTTTACCTGTTTTTTCAGCTCCATTTAATACCCTACCTAATATTTGTGAAAAGGGACTTCCATTTTCATCCCCATCATAGACTTTTTCGTCATCACTGCCTGAAGTAATAGCCCAAACTGATTTATGCTGTTTCAATTTTTCAAAATCTTCTTTACCTACCTCTCTATCAAGAAATTCACTCCAACTAGTTTTACCGTCAAGGTCAATAGAAGCTCTATCATTAAATAAATTTCCGGCATGGCAAGCGTCAATTATCAGGACTATATGCCCGAAATCTTTGTTTTTTATCCAGTCTAAAATATCGTCGGAAGATATTAATGGAGATTTATCAGGATTTTTATAGTTTGTTTTCGAGTCATTTGGCACTAAATACCTCTTTCCTCCAGATACTTGTCCATGCCCAGCAAAATAGATAATTAAATTTTGTTGATAATTTAATGAATTTAATTTATGAACAATATCATTTTTGATATTTTGCTTTGTTGCCCGATCATCAAATAATCTAATTACTCTATAATGTGAAAAAGTTTCAAATGATTGACACATAGTATCAATAAACCGATTTACATCGTTTTTACAGTTTATAAGAGTTTTAAAATTTGGATTCTTATACTTGTCAATACCAATACCAATAATATGACATTTTTGGTTTAAAAGAGGATTTCGATTTGGGTTTGTTCCAATCATTGTTTTTAGTTAAATCTGATGCTGCAATTTAATTTTTTGAATGAAAATAATTTCACAACAAAACTAAATTATTTTTTCGGATTAGATAAATCTCCAATAGCATTTTTAAAAAATATCCTAAGCGTTCATAATTTAAAATAATTGTTACCTCTTTTTCCATGTTCAAGAATAAACAATTACTTTAGTGCCGTTTTTAAAATAAGAATCTAACCGAAAAAATGACTAACTCCAACCTTTAGGTTGGTATACAATGTAGCATGAAAAACTTTTTCGCAACAGACAAAACAGAAAAATTAATTCCCGTCATTAAAAAATTTATTGCCGATGAATTATTGCCGATTGAAACGACCGAAAACTTGACGCGCCCGTTTTCTAAAATAGAAAAAACTTTACAAAAAAAACGCGCTTTGGTGAAAAAAGCCGGCTTGTGGGGTTTGCAACACCATCTCACACTTTGCGAATTCGGACAAGTGAGCGAAGTTTTGGCGATGACGCCTTACGGGCATTTTGTTTTCAATTGTCAAGCACCCGACATCGGCAACATGGAACTATTAGAACGCCACGCCAACGCGGTACTTAAAAATAAATTTTTAGAACCACTCGCCGCCGGAAAAATTCGCTCGTGTTTCGGTATGACGGAGCCGCAGAATGCCGGCTCTAATCCGACGTTAATGGATACGACGGCGGTACTTGATGGTGATGAATATGTCATTAACGGATACAAATGGTTTACGACGGCGGCAGATGGTGCAGCATTTTGTATCGTAATGGCAATTACGAATCCGGAAAATGTACCACACAAACGTGCGAGCCAAATTGTTGTGCCGGCAGATACTAAGGGTTTTAAAGTGGTGAAAAACATTTCTATCATGGGTGAAGCCGGCGATTCATGGAACAGTCACGCCGAAGTGAGTTTTGAAAATTGTCGGGTACCGAAAATTAATCTAATAGGGCAGGAGGGTTCCGGTTTTTTGTTGGCTCAAGAACGCCTCGGTCCGGGACGGATTCACCATTGTATGCGTTGGATTGGTATTGCCGAGCGCAGTCTCGATATTATGTGCAAACGCGCAGTGAGCAGAAATATGGGTAACGGACAAAAACTCAGCGACAAACAATTTGTTCAAGGTTGGATTGCCGAAAGTCGCGCCGAAATTGATGCCGCACGTTTAATGGTTTTGAATACGGCGCGCATGATTGACGAATATGGTGCATCGGAAGTGCGCAATAATATTTCAGAAATAAAGTTTTTTACAGCACCGATTATGCTCGCAGTTGTTGACAGAGCGATTCAAACGGGTGGTGCTGCGGGTGTTACCGACGATTTTCTTTTAAGTTTTTGGTATCGCCATGAACGTGCTGCGCGTATCTATGATGGTGCTGATGAAGTGCATAAAATCGCGTTAGCAAAATCTATTTTAAAAAAATACGAAAATAAATAGGTTATGGGTTTTAGGTGATAAGTTATAAATTATGGGCTTACAACAAACCTGTAATTCATAATTATAAACCTATAACTGATAACTTATAACTCATAACCTTCTCTTTATGAACAAACAATTTTTATTTATTTGTATTCTCTTTTCAACATTTTTAACGGCGCAAACCGACACCGTCAGATTTGAAACAATTTCAAAAACAGGCGTGAAAATCGTCGCTTGCGATATTAACGATGTGCCTTTAAGTTTTAATTTCGATACGGTAGCGACAATCTTGTGTCTTTCAAAAAAACAAGCAAACTTGATTGAAAGTCAGGGCATCAAACTTTTTTATACCGGCAAAACGAGTAGATATATTTTATCCGGCAGAGACGCATTGCAAGGCATCAATGCCGAAGGGCGCGATATTATTTTGAAAAAAATAAAAATCGGAAAAACAATTTTCAACGATATACGGGCTACCATTTTGCAACGCGATTCAAGTGCCGGATTGTTCGGAAAAAATTTATTTAAAACTTTTTTAATAGATAATGTTAAACAACGCATCGTCTTTTTACCGAAAACCGCGCTCGATGAGGCGATTGATAATAGTGTATTCAGCGACGACCCGAAAGATTCGACTCTCACAACTGCGCAATATTTTTCGCTCGGTGTACCGCCGATGATTAGACCTTGGGATGAAGGCGATTTCAAAGTCGCGCTTACTGTTTTAGAAAAATTAGCGGAAAAAAGTCCGGAAAAATTACCGACACCGGACTCTAAACGCTCCGGTATGTTGTATAAAAAACTCGTCAATCAAAAAGAATTGATAACGGCTTTGCGGGGCTATTTCAGCGGATCGGAAATTAAAACCGATAAATTGAGTGAACTGCTTTTGAACACAAGCCGTTTGCAAGATTTGTATTTTGAAAAACAAAAGTACAATGATTTAATTCCGGTACTTTCGCTTCAATGGGATGTGCGCGAAGAATTTATTGATTTGATGAAAGCGAAACAAAAAGATGAAAGTGCAGGGTTAATTTCGGAAGATACTTTAAACATCATAAAATCTAATTTCAGAAATTTACTCAATATGCCTTTTTATTTGTCGTTAGATAGTATTCAGAAGCGTTTTGACGATAAAGATCTCGAAAATTTTATTTTAAAATGTGCCAATACTACACCTAAATTTGTGAAATTCGTTAACGAAAATGATTGTAAAGTATCTTTAAGAGAGCGATACAGATATTTAGCCGGTTTTGCTTATCATGAAGCTGTGCGGGATTCTTTATTAGATGTCGTAGATTTGCTCTCGCCTAAAAACGAATCAAAGGCTTCTTCACGCTTGCGTGATGATGTGAAAAAGAAAATTGAGCAATATCCCGATTTTGTTAAGGCTTGTATCGCATTAGAAGGTAAATTTGCTTTAAATAAAGATGGTTCGTTGAGTTATAAACTCGTAACGGCGAAAGGTAAACCGGTTATAATTATGGAAGGCGCAACGATGTACGGTAAAATTAATGACGATGAAGGCAATGCAAAAAGTGTTTCTTATCCGACATATGGTTTGAGTCCGGAGAGTTTTTTGAAAAATATTAATCTTATTTTGACGGAGTTGTATAAGTAGTTATTGGTTATTGGTTATTAGTTATTGATTATTCACAAAAACTTTTTTATCATGCAAAAAATATTTTTTTCTTTAATGTTATCCGCTTTGACATTTTCATTTATTTCCGCTCAACCCCAAACGACGGATGAAAAAGTAGAAGCGAGTGCTTGCGATTGTCTTTCAAAACAAGAAGTAAAAAAATCAATCGCTTCCGAATTTATGCCGATGATTCAAAAATGTCTGCAACAAAGTTTGATTGAAAATGCG
>JAYTIA010000481.1:0-10328 GCA_043732145.1 Saprospiraceae bacterium | reverse complement strand
GGCGAGGTTTATACGCACAGGAGTGGACGTACAGGTCGTGCGGGTAAACAAGGGCAATCTATTGTAATTGTTTCAATGAAATTTGAACAACGTATTCGTGAAATCGAAAGACTCACGAAATCAACGTTCAAAAAAATGGTAATTCCTTCCGGCGAACAAGTTTGTCAAGCGCAATTGATGAATATTATCAGCAATGTTCAGAAAATTGAAGTGCAACACAAAGAAATTGAACCTTTCTTGCCTCAAATTTTTGAGCAATTGCGCGATTTAAGTAAAGAAGAACTTATTCAACGCATTGCAAGTATAGAATTCAATCGCTTTTTATCTTATTATAAAAATGCTGTTGACTTAAATGTTTATCCGCGTGTTTCGCGTCGTTATGAAGAAGGTATGGGTACACATGAAAATAGAAATCATTCGGGTTTACTGCGTGTGTTTGCGAATATCGGTGAATTGGACGGACTTACTAAAAAAGAATTTGTGCGCCTAATTACAACCGAAGTGGGTGTTCCGGCAAGTGCTTTAGGTGATATTCATATTCAACGCACTTTCATGCACTTTGAAATTGATCCGAAGTTTGTCGCGCAAGTGAAAAAAGAAATGGCGCAACTCAACGTCAACGGCAGACAAGTGCGCGTTGATGATGCAACACCACGTACCGGCGGCGGCGAAAGAAGCAGCAGCGGCAGCTATTCTCCACGACCACGTACCGAAAATAAATACGGCAGTGGAAAAGGTAATGACAGATTTGCCGGCAGCGGTAGCGCAGAAAGACGCAGCTATTCTTCACCAAATAAAAGTGGTGGTGGCGGAGATAGAAAAAGAAGATAAAAATTAATGGTTAGTAGTTAATGATTATTACTCTCATAGGTACAGGCAATGTAGCATCTCAATTGGCGCAGCGTTTCACAGCGAAACTTGCGCCAATTGATTTAATTATTGGTCGGAGTGAAAAAATACCAATGTGGATAACAATACTCAATACTCAATGCCCAAGACTTAATACCCTTTACACAGTTTACACTAGCGATTATTCAAAAATTTCTCAGGATACTGATTTAATTATTATAGCTGTCAACGACGATGCTATTGAAGAAGTTGCGAAAAAACTTTCTCCATTTATTTCTTCCAAAACTTTAGTCGTTCATACTTCCGGCAGTATACCTTCCACTGTTTTAAAGAATTATTGTAAGAACTTCGGAAGTTTATATCTGCTGCAAACTTTTACAAAAAATTTTACGCCCGATTTCAATACTATCCCCGTTTTCTACAATGCCACAGCCGGCTTAAAAAGCAAACAAAATTATTTTGAACATTTAGTTATTGAAGCAGCAAAGTTGTTAAGTCCGAAAATTTATTTTCTCGAAGACACAGACAGATTATCACTACACATCGCAGCAGTATTCGTAAATAATTTTACGAACCACCTATACAGCATAGCTCAAAATATACTTTCCGAAAAAAAAATTCCGTTTGAAGTATTATTACCATTAATACGAGAAACTGTAAGAAAAATAGAAATACAATCGCCCGAAAAAGTGCAGACCGGTCCCGCTGTGCGTGGCGACATGAAAACGATTGAAAAACATCTGGATTTTCTTTCCAAAAAAAATGTTTTGTATGAAAAAATTTATGCAGCAATAACGAATAGTATTTCAAAAAATAATTTCAAAAAATAATTTCAAAAAATAATTTCAGTTACTTAAATCAATTCAGGAAAACCTTCATCAGCCAAACCAAAATGACGAAAATACGCTGACTCGCGTTCCTTTTGTAAATTTTTTAAACTTTCTTCAATTTTTTTAATAAAATCCGCATCGAACATCTTTTTTATATCTTCGGGAGATTGAAGACGCACGTCATCACGTAATTTAAAAAATTGTTCAATCATACCGGATTCACACTTTACGCTGAAAAGTCCGTCATTTTTAAAAATAGTTATTTTTAAGTGCGGATGGGAAATATCGCCAACAATGCGCATATTTTTTTGTTTTATGATAATGATGGTGTAAAGGAACTGAAAATAAAATTTAATGACACTAAAGTTACCGGTTTTATTTAGAATTTTCTAACCGGATAAAGTTAGTTCAGTGTACTTTTGTAGTATTCTATAGCCGATATAAAATAATAAGGGTGTTTTTAAAAACTACACTTCCGTATCTGAAAAATATTCAATGAAAAAATTTTATTAACATTTTAAATTTAATCTTATCCAATGAGACAAATTTTACCTCTTTTTTTAGCCGTTTTTGTTTCAATCACACTTTTCGGTCAAGGTAGAACCGACGGACGCATTATGCTGCAAGGTCGTATGGACGGTAGTCAAGAAGTGCCGGCTGTAAATACCAAAGGCAAAGGCTTTTTTACAGTTTTTATCGAAGAAAATTACAGCAGCATTACAGTGACAGGTATTGTTGATAGTTTAAGCGGTCCAATTAAATCTTGTCATATTCATGATGGTGGTTTGGGTGTTGCCGGTCCGGTAGTTATTGATTTAAGTACTAAAATTAACGGCAATCGCATTTACGGCAGAGTATCGGGTATATCTCGGGACTTTATTAAAAAAATGATTCGCGGTGGTACTTATTTTAATGTTCATACTGCTGCTAATCCGGGCGGAGAAATCCGCGGACAACTGTACACGGAAACCGATTTACATTTTGTTTCTATTCTGACCGCGAGTAGCGAAATACCGACTAATAGTTCGACCGGTTTTGGTTTAGGTAGTTTTGTTTTGAGTCAAAGAGGTGATAGTATTCAATACAAAGCTATCGTAACAGGCTTAACAGGTCCAATTACAGCTACGCATTTTCATATCGGTAATGCATCGGTAAGCGGTCCGGTAGTTGTCTCTTTATCTTTTAACAAAAATGTCATCTCCGGCACAGCTGCTATGCCTGTGGGCTTTTTCGATAGTTTGGCCGTCGGAAGTGTATATTGGAATGTACATACTGCTGCTAATCCGGGAGGTGAAATTCGCGGACAAATTAATTTTGCCGGTTATAATGCTTTTGAAGCCCAAATGAACGGTGCGCAAGAAACGCCGCCTGTTACAACTACTGCAAACGGTTTAATGGTGGCATTCACTAATGGCACGCTCGATACTTTGACTTATTATGCAGTATATGATGGCGTCACGCCTACTGCCGCCCATTTTCATACAGGCGCAGTCGGTGTTGCGGGACCCGTTTTAGTGGCTTTAACGCCATACACTCGTGCGCCAAATACTTATGTAGGCGGCTTGGCACTTGATTCTTCCTTAACAGCAACTTTTTTAAAAGGTGGGATGTATGCTAATATTCATAGTACCGCAAATCCCGGTGGTGAAATCAGAGGACAAGTAGTTCCTTCTGTACGTCAAGGTTATATTGCCGATATGTGTAGTGCGCAAGAAACTCCGCCTACAACTTCGAATGCTACCGGTTTAGGAGCTATAACACTAGACAGAAATAAGTCGAATTTACATATTGAAATGGTGACTACCGGTTTAACAGCAAATGCAACAAGCAGTCACATACACATAGGTGCTAAAGGTGTCGCCGGTCCGGTATTTATAAACTTTGGGACGCCTGCGGGTAACCAAGTTTCCGGTTATGCCACTAATTTGAGAAGCACTTTAATAGATTCAATCACTGCTGCCGGATATTTTAACATTCATACGCCTTTAAATCCCGGTGGTGAAATTCGCGGACAAATCGGTAAACTCGTATCTTCTGAATGTTTGTTGGCGAGTGGTACTTATGAACTGAACGGTAAAACTTTAAAAGTAGTTTTATCACCAAATCCGGCTCAAGATATTGTTAATGTGAATTTTGAAAGCAATGGCGCTTTTCAAGCGCATTATACAATTTCTGATTTTACGGGTAGAACGGTTGCACAAAAACAAATCAACGTTCAAAGCGGTGCGAATGAAATTGGAGTTAATGTTTCCGATTTGGCGAGCGGTATTTATTTTATTCAAATGCGCACGTCAACAAACCTTTTGTTCAGTGAAAAATTGGTGAAGCAATAATCTTTTAATAGTCTTTTAATAAAAAAAAACGGCTGTCGGTTTTCCGACAGCCGTTTTTTTTATCGAAATTTAATACTTTTTTTATTTCAGTCTGATTATAATTTAAATTAGTTTTACGTTTACATTTACACAAAAATTTTAAAAGAGTTATTATGGCTCAAGCAAAAGCACCAACTATTTTATGGCGACCGTCAAAAAAAATGAAACAATCGAGTCGCTTGTTTCATTACTTAGAGTGGTTGAAAAAAGAAAAAAATCTTACGTTTAATACTTACGATCAAGTTTATGAATGGAGCATAAAAAACATTGCCAATTTTTGGATATCCATTTGGCAGTATTTTGAAATTAATTTTGAGCAATTAGATGTGAGCAATGAGCAAACAAATACCGGAATGATCAAGTTGAATAGCTCAAAACTCAAAACTCAAAACTCAAAGCTATTTCCTGTTTCCGACGACGCGATGCCGCATACAAAATGGTTTGAAGGAACTGAATTAAATTATGCAGAATATATTTTCAGAAATTATAAGGAAAACGAAACGGTTTTACTTCACGCTACAGAAAATTCGTTTGTAGAGACGCAATGCATTGCGTCTTTATCTTGGAAAGATTTTAAAAAACAAGTCGCCCAATGCGCGAATTTTTTGAAACAAGCCGGCGTAAAAAGCGGCGATAGGGTTGTCGGATATTTGCCGCACGCACCGGAAGCCATTGTTTGTTTTTTGGCGAGCGCAAGTATCGGTGCAATTTGGTCGAGTTGTTCGCCGGATTTCGGTACGTCATCGGTTGTTGATAGGTTTCAACAGATTGAGCCTAAAGTTTTTTTTGCTGCAACACATTACGGTTACGGCGGAAAAATTTTTGACAGAACACAAACCATACACAATATTGCGGCAGCTTTACCGACGCTCACGAAATTAATTTTAATTTCAGATAAAAAAGGCGATGAAAACCTACCGCACACGACAGATGAAATAACTATTTTTTGGAAAGATATTTTAGAAACACCTATAACTTCAGATTTAGAATTTGAAAAAGTAACGTTTAATCATCCGCTTTATATTTTGTTTTCTTCCGGCACAACCGGCGCACCAAAAGCGATTGTTCACGGACACGGGGGAATTCTTTTAGAGCATCTAAAGTATTTAGCTTTTCACAACGATGTGAAACCCAACGAAACTTATTTTTGGTATTCGACAACAGGTTGGATGATGTGGAATTTGTCGGTGTCGGCATTATTAGTCGGTGCAAAATTATTTATTTACGACGGTTCACCCGCTTATCCGAATTTAGAAAAACTTTGGTCGTTAGCAGATACTTTGCCGATTCAACATTTCGGCACAAGTGCAACGTTTTTAATAGGCTGCATGAA
Source organism: Saprospiraceae bacterium (assembly GCA_043732145.1). Taxonomy (GTDB): domain Bacteria; phylum Bacteroidota; class Bacteroidia; order Chitinophagales; family Saprospiraceae; genus JAAFJT01. The sequence goes on along the minus strand of JAYTIA010000481.1, from coordinate 4,944 downwards.
AGCGGATTTAGATATTATTTCTAAATTTCCTTTAAAACATTTGCGCTCGATTGGTTCAACAGGTTCGCCTTTACCCGATGAAGCTTTTGAGTATGTTTATAAAAAAATAAAGAAAAACGTTTGGCTGGCTTCTGTTTCTGGCGGAACAGATATTTGTACGGCTTGGGTCGGCGGCAATCCGTTTGCACCGGTGCGCGTCGGAGAAATTCAATGCCGTTGTCTCGGATGTGCGATGGAAAGTTGGGACGAATTAGGCAATCCGATTGAAGGAAATAAAAATGAGGTAGGCGAAATGGTTGTAGTAAAACCGATGCCTTCTATGCCCATTTATTTTTGGAATGATCCGGATTTTAAAAAATATCTCTCAAGTTATTTTGAACATTACGCCGGTATTTGGCGACATGGTGATTGGGTGAAAATTACGAATCGCGGTACACTCGTTATTTACGGTCGTTCCGATGCTACATTGAATCGGCAAGGGGTACGCATCGGAACTGCTGAAATTTATCGCGTTATGGATAGTATTCCGGAAATAAAAGACAGTCTCATTGTCAATTTGGAATTAAAAAACGGACAACATTTTATGCCTTTATTTGTTACCTGCAAAGAAGACATTGTGTTAGATGCAGCGTTAAAGAAAAAAATAAATACGGCGCTGCGCGAAGCCTATTCACCCAGGCACGTTCCGGACGATATTATTTTAGTCAATGATATTCCTTACACCATTTCCGGAAAAAAAATGGAAGCACCGGTTAAAAAGATTTTAATGGGTGTTCCGATAGAAAAAGCTGCCAATTTAGGCAGTATGCGTAATCCGGAAGCATTAGAAAATTACAAATTACAAATTACAAATTACGAAAAGTTTTTGTAATTTAAAATTTATACCCAATCATTCGTAATTCGTAATTAAAAAAAAATGAAACCACTAACAACAACCGAATTTTTATTGAACACCGACGGCAGCGTTTATCATTTACAATTAAAACCTGAACACGTTGCGGAAACAATCATCACGGTCGGCGATCCGGAACGCGTTGCGGAAGTGAGTAAACATTTTGAGCGCATTGAATATAAAATTCAAAACAGAGAATTTGTGACGCATACCGGATTCTTTAAAAACGGTAAGCGCGTAACTGTTATTTCAACGGGTATCGGTACGGATAATGTAGAGATAGTTATTACAGAAATTGACGCACTTTTTAATATCGATTTTGAGACGCGGTTGCCTAAATCTAAAATTACGTCATTAAATTTTATAAGAATCGGTACGACAGGCACTATAAAAAACGAAATTGCGTTAGACAGTTTTTTAGTTGCAGAATCCGCAATTGGTTTAGATAATTTGATGCACTTTTACGATGCTCCGAACAATTCCGATGAATTACTTTTAGCGGATGCTTTGGCGGAATACATTGAGAAAAAAAATGAAGACTTATTTATTTTTCCATATGCTTTTTCTGCAAGTAAAACACTTTTGGCGCAATTTTGTGTAGAACCTTTTATTAAGAGTATAACGGTGACAACACCGGGTTTTTACGCACCGCAAGGTAGAGCGATGCGCACAAAATTGACGGAACGTAATTTAGTCTTCATTCTCGGCAATTTTAACTGGAAAAACACATCGCTCACAAATTTTGAAATGGAAACTTCTGCACTTTATGGTATGGCGCGTGTTTTAGGGCATCATGCTATTTCTGTTTCTGCTGTTTTAGCCAATCGCGTACAAGAAACTTTCAGTACACAATCTCAGGTAACTATAAATAAACTCATCGAAAAAGTAATAGAAATAATTAGTAGAAATGATGAATGATGAATGATAAATGATAAATTTCGTTGAATTTCCAACTTATATGAGATAGAACTCAAAAAAAATATTTTTTTTTGAAAAATTTCTTTTCTTTTTCAATACAAAGTATAATTTTGAGCCGAAATATAGAACAACAAAAAATAAAATAAATACAATACACACAGTTTTCAATGGCAAAGAAAGTTTCTAAACCGCGTTTAGTAAAAGATTATTTAAAACTTCCCAAAGAAGTTCAAGCGGCAATAAAGTTGGAATATCCGAATGGCTATTCTCACAAACTCATTAACTATACTACTCCAAAAGGTGAAAAAGTATTAGCACTTCCTTTTGACACCGAAGAGTTCGCTTATTTGGTGCGCGTAAGCATTTCCGATTCTCGCGTCATTGTACGCGATGATGATGATGAGGATGACAAATCACCTGTCTTACGTGGCGACGATCTTAATCTAGAAGATTTAGATGTCGAAGGTTTGAAAGAACAAGATGATGTCAGCGTAGATGACGATGACGATGATGACGAGTCCGAACATTATATAAAATCGCGTCGCCGCAAAAAAGGTGATGACGAAGATGAGATGGAAGACGAGTACTAAAGTTATTGGTTATAGGTTATCGGTTATTGATTTACCGGATAACCAATAACCGATAACTGATAACCCAAATTATCAGCCACTGCAAAATCAACAATGCGTCAATACCGTCTTTAAAAAATACCGAAGTAGGTTTTACTTCGGTATTTTTTGTCACACTCAGTGTTATAACGAGGGTAGCAATTGATGAAAATAAAAAACGTTTATTCTCGCCGTAAAGATAAAAATCTAAACAGGTGACGATACTTAAAATAAAATAAATTAGAAATTTCGTTTTATCCAAGCCGAAAAAATTCGGAATAGTTTTTACGCCGCCTTTTTTATCCCAATCGGCATCATTCACGTCGCACAAGAGTGCTATTGCAAAAACAAACAAAAATTTTTCGAGGAAAAGTAAGTAAGGTATTGGGTATTGGGTATTGAGTATTAAGTATTGAATGGTATTATTAGCACTCAAAAGCGGAAAACTAACCGTCATTGCCGCCCAAATAAAACTAATGATAAAGATTTTTATGAAAGGTAAATCGCGCAGGCTTTTATTTTTATAAAACGGTACACCGTAAAAAATTGACACTACTCCTAAAATAAAAAAAATTGCTAAATGGTGTAGAGAAAAACTTAAAACAATCGGCAACAAAAAATAAAAATTATAAATAGTTACACCTACAACTGTCAGCAGTAATACTAAATATACTTGTCGATTTTTTTTCCAAATAGTGATTCTATGCTTTTCAAAATTAGTCGGGTGAAAATAAGCGGTGTAAACCGAATAAAAATTGTAAACGATAAAAGTTATCAATCCTACAAAAAAAGGAAGCCGGTTTTCATCCGTTATTGAAATAAAATCTTGTGACAGTTTTGTTTGGCAATAGGCAGCGAAACTTATTACTAAATGTGCTTCACTTAGAAAGCGATACGTATTTAATATTCGTTTACGCATTTAAGAAACGAAATTAATGAAACGATTTTAATGATTCAAAGCTCAATCAACTCAACAATTTCTAAACCATAACCGATTAAACCTATGTGGCGATTTTTTGAGCGCGTGATCAATTTTATTTTAGAAATATTCAAATCGCGTAAAATTTGTGCACCGACACCGAAATCGCGTTTATCCATATCTTGATAAATAGGTTTATTGCGCTCAATTTGCGATTTAAAAGAACGCAAACGTTGCAACATCGAATGCCCTTTTTCGGATTGTTGAATGTAGAGGAACAAACCACGCCCTTCTTTATTTATCAAATCAAATGCTTTTTTTAAATTTATATCGGCGTTATTAAACAACATACCTAAAATATCATTCGGTTCTGTTGACGATTGTACACGCACCGGCACTGCTTCACCTTCCTTCCACTCGCCTTTTTTTATCGCCAAATGTATATCACCTGAGGTGAGTTGCTGATAAGCAAAAATTTGTAAATCGCCGAAAGCAGATGTTATTGTCAATTCTAATTCGCGTTTAATAATGCGTTCTGTGCGCATTCTGTATTCCACCAAATCATCAATACTAATAATTTTTAGGCGATGTTGCTTGGCGATTTCAATTAATTGCGGCAATCGTGCCATGGAACCATCGGTGTTTAAAATTTCGACCAACACACCGGCAGGATATAAACCCGCCATGCGCGCTAAATCTACTGCTGCTTCCGTGTGTCCGGTTCTGCGTAAAACCCCGCCTTTTTTTGCACGCAACGGAAAAATATGTCCGGGACGTGCATAATCATTAGCTTTAGCTTCCGGTTGTGTCATCCAGCGAATACCGGTTGCTCTGTCGTAAGCTGAAATACCTGTGCTGCAACCATGACCAACCAAATCAATTGACACCGTAAATGCTGTTTCATGCAAAGCCGTATTTTGCGGCACCATTGGTTTTAAATCCAATTCATCGGCGCGTGTTTCTTCAATCGGCGTGCATATTAATCCGCGACCGTAAGTTGCCATGAAATTAATCATTTCGGGTGTTACGAGTTGCGCTGCACAAATAAAATCGCCTTCGTTTTCGCGGTCTTCATCGTCAACAACAATAATTACTTTGCCGGCGCGAATGTCCGATATCGCTTCTTCAATTGAGTTGAGTTTGAATTGAGGCACTGTCACTGTTACAGTTTCATTCTTTTTTTTCATGCAAATTCTTAGCTTTGAGTTTTGATCTTTGAGTTATAAGCACCGGGTTTGAGCTACGCATTAATAGGAACCTTGCGACTCAAAGCCCATAGCTTATAGCTAACAGCTTTCTAGTCGAGTGAGAAAGACTTCTTTTGAAACAACAAAAGTAGGGAATTAGTTGGTAGGTAGGTTCTTTTTATTAAAGCGTAGGAACTGTAATTTTTTTTAAAGTCAGTTAAATTCAAAATAATAAATCCGGTTTGATTACTTTTGTGGTGAGAGCTTTCTTTAAAAAATCTAAAATTTACGATTGAAAAACGCTTTTTTAAATTTTCCGTTTTATGAAGTGCCGGAGCAAAATGTTTCTGCATATAGTTTTTCCGGCAGCAATCAAAAAAAAATACTTATTGCCTTTGTGGATGAAGGTGATGAGTTTTT
>JAYTIA010000480.1:0-4007 GCA_043732145.1 Saprospiraceae bacterium | reverse complement strand
CTCATTATGCCAAATTCGTTGTGGCTGATAGCCAATAACTGATGACTAATAGCTTACTAATCAATATCCGAAATCTGCGTTTGCGACAGTTTTTCAGTCGCGACAGAGTTGTTTTCATGCTTTGTGTTTTAGTAGCTTTTGTATTTTGGCTATTAAATCGTTTACAAACATCGGTAAAAAAAAATATCTCGGTAGCTTTAGTGTATAATGTGCCGAACAACAAAGCATTCAGCGAATCGCCGCCGCAATATGCAAATACAACTATTTCCGGCACCGGTTGGGATATGTTGACGCACCGTTTGGATAAACTTTACGTGAGTATCAATGAAGACAGTCTCCAAACTTTTTCGTTGCGTGGTTTAGCGGCGGCGCAATTAGGCGGCGATATACAAACCATTGAACCGGAAATTTTATCCGTTACCACTGAAAATGCCGTTGAAAAAGTTGTGCCAATTGAACCGGTGTCGCATATCGCTTTTGCTAAAGGATATGATTTATCGCAAAACATTCAATTAGACCCGGAACGTGTACGAGTTTTCGGTCCCCGACAGATTATTAATAATTTGGGTTCGATAAAGACTGATACAATTTTCGTAAAAAATTTAAAAGATATTTTTGCTTACGATGTAAGTTTGACAAAAAATCCGGTGTTACGTTACAATTTTCAAGAAGTGCACGTCACTTTAAAAGCAGAACAGTTCACCGAAAAATCTTTATTTGTACCAATTGTTATTAAAAATGCACCGGAGAAATTAAAAATTTTCCCGAATAAAATTCGATTGGACTGCACACTCACCTTGAGTCATTACTCTAAAGTCAACGCCGATGATTTTATTATTGAAGTAGATATGCACAACATCACGCCGAACACTAAAAATAATACCTTACCTTTGACACTCGTTAAACAACCCGATTGGGCGCGGGGTGTAAAATTCTCGCCAAAATCGGTGGAGTTTTATTTTGAGAAATAGGACGGTAGACGATGGACAATGGACGATAGACAAAAGATTTTTTCACGCCATTGTCCATTGTCCATTGTCCATCGTCCATTGTCTAATATGATTTACATTGTAAAAACTTTCGCTGGTCTCGAAGATACTTTGGTTGCTGAACTAACTGAACTCGGTGCGCGAGAAGTTGTAAAACTCAAACGGGGTGCGTCGTTTGAGGGTGATTTGGAAATGCTTTATCGCGCCAACTATTGTTTGAGTACTGCTTTGCGCATTTTATCGCCGATTACAGAATTTGAATCGCACTACGAAAATCAATTGTATGAATCTATAAAAGCAATTGATTGGTCATTATATCTGAAAGTAGAGCAAACTTTTGCGATTGATGCAGTCGTGTATTCGAGTTTTTTCAAACATTCGCACTATGTCGGATTAAAAGCAAAAGATGCAATTGTAGATCAATTCAGAGAAAAAATGAATCGCCGACCGAGTGTGGATATTCGTAATCCGCAAGTGCAAATTCATATTCACGTCGCTGAAAATAAAGTCAGCGTAAGTTTAGATGCGTCGGGCGAGTCGTTACATAAACGCGGATATCGTCATAGTTCGACGGAAGCACCATTAAATGAAGTTTTAGCAGCCGGCATCGTTCGATTGAGTTCTTGGGATAAAACCAAACCTTTAGTAGATGGTATGTGCGGCTCCGGAACAATTTTGACAGAAGCCGGCATTAATTTACGCAAACTCCCGCCGCAATGGAAACGCGAACATTTCGCGTTTATGAATTGGCAAAACTTTGATGAAACTTTGTGGAATAAAGTCAAAGCTGAAAGTGGTGATTGGAAAGCGGACACAAATAAAAATAATGCGCCGTCTATTTTTCATCGCGTCTCCACTTTCTGTCCAATTTTGGGTTTCGATTGGAATGAAAAAGCGGTTAGAAGTTCTCAAAGTAATATAGAAGCGTTGGGTTTAGCGAATGATATTAGGATTCATAAAAAAAACTTTTTTGAAAATACTGCGCCTTATCCGGAAGGCGTTTTAATTATGAATCCGCCGTACGATGAGCGTATGAAATTGGGCGACGACATTCTTTTTCATAAACAAATAGGTGACGCACTGAAAAAAAATTGGAAAGGTTGGCAATGCTGGATTTTTACCGGCAATTTAGAAGCAGCAAAATTTATCGGCTTACGTCCGACACGCAAAATACATTTATTCAATGGAGCCATCGAAAGTCGTTTACTCAAATTTGAAGTTTATTAGACGATTTTTTATTTTAGATTTTGGATTTTGGATTAATTATTCTAAAATCCAAAATCTAAAATTCAAAATCGTTGCATTGCTTTTAATTTCTTATACTTTCTGCCCTGCGCAAGGTGTGACAATGGATAACTGTGTGAAAAAAAATATTGGCACTAAAAAATATACGCCCGACGAGGCACAAAAAAAATCTTTTCCAATTTCTGTCGTCCATAATTCATCGTCTGTTCTTATAAAACCTTTCGACAAAAAAAATTTACCTTTTTTTTGTCGCATCGAGTATGATGCTTTTACCAAAAAAAATATTCCCGTTAAAATTCGTTTGGGTGATGTGCAGTATGTAGATGAATTAGAGGGAAAAAAGCATTAATTATGAAAATAAAAGCTGTTTTTATTTTGTATAAATTATTGATAATAAATTTGTAGAAGATTCTTCATTGTTCATTACTTATATTCCACACCAAACTTCCCCTCCAAAACAGCATTCGGCGACAACAACACCAAACCATCTTTATTATTAAACGCATCAATATTGCAAGTCATCGGTTCGATGGCGATACTTTTTCCGGTGGGCGGTGTGAAAACTTGCAAAAAATTAAATTTACCGGCACCGGTTTCTTGCCAAAATTTTAATGTATTTTCTTCATTGGCAATAATTGTTTCGGCTCTGTCGGTCGTTGTATCCGTCAAAAAAAAACCGTTGTCGAGTGTCGTTTCTCCGATTGGTCTTAAATTATCAAAGGTTGTATAGTTTTCTTTTTTTCCGGTCGGTAACATCCGTGCATCAATTTCTATGAGCTGACTGCCTTTCGGCATTTGTAATTGCGTGTCGCCGACATTCGGTGTAAGCATAAAATATGGATGCCAACCCAGACCAACGGGAATAGAAGTTTTAGATTTGTTTTCAAATGCCATCGAAATCTCGAGCTTTGAGCTTTTATTTTTTAGTTTTGAGCTGTTTTTTACGAGAGGCTCATTGCTCAAAGCTAATGGCTCAAAGCTAATTATCTTAAACGAAATATCAATCTGAAATGGAAACGGATACGCTGCGTGCATGCCGTCGTGTAGCCAACGACAATTGATGAAAGCATAGTTTTCTGTCGCTTCTGTTGAAGTCACGTGCATCGGCACATTTTTTCCGAAACCGTGAATGGAATTACCGGTACCGGCGTTATTAATATCGAATTGATAATCTTCGCCGAGATGCGAATACTTTCCGTCGCGAAGACGATTCGGATACGGAAATAAAAAAATACCTTTCGACCATTTATTTTCCGTGAGTGCTTCGGATGTGCCGTAACTGTCCAAAACAGAATTACCCAAAAAAGTTAAATTGATAAGCGATGCACCAAATTCCGGAATCAATGAAAACGAATTGCCATTTTCATCCGCGAAAGTATGTTTTTTGTATTTGCCGAAAGTAGAAAGAGAATATTCAAACATGAAATTTTAGTTGTTGTTGTTGATTATTTAGAGTTGCAAAAATAGAAAATTTTGGGAATGATTTTTTGGGAAATGTTTTTTAACCGAAAAATGGTTTGCGTTTTAAATAAATTAAAAAAACATTTATATTTGTTGCACTAAAACTCAAATAGGAAATCACAGGCTTACTTCGAAAATATACGGGAACAAATACAAATGCGGTTATCAATCGCAAAGATGGAAATTGATTTGGCGGTCGCGTGGTTTACGGATCGCACACTCTTCGATTTAATTTGAGAAAAATATAAATTTTAAATATTTTCTAAACTTTTTTTAACATTCAAACTCAAATCAAAATTTATAATGAAAGAA
>JAYTIA010000479.1:0-4007 GCA_043732145.1 Saprospiraceae bacterium | reverse complement strand
AAAACCTCAAACCTCAAACCTCAATAACGATACTTTAATTTTTTCCAAACCAATTAATCTCGGCTATCCCATAAATACAAAAGACAATGAAGGCACATTAACGGTGAGTATTGACGGGAAAACCGCTTATTATTCACGAAATAGCGTTGAACAATTAGCTTTGAGCAATCAGTCCGCAACGAATCAAAGCTCAAAGCTCAAAGTTCAAAGCTCAAATCGCATTAATTTGTACAGTTTTGAATTACCGGCTGCCGTGCAGGCACACCCGGTTACATACATTAAAGCGCAAGTACGCGATGCTGTGACACAACAAAATTTAGTGGCGCGTATAGAAGTTTTAGATTTACTGACACAAAAAATTATCGCGCAATCGCGCACAACTGATAGCGGCGTTTTTTTAATTTGTTTACCGATAGGAAAAAATTATGCGATGAATGTGACAAGAGAAGGGTATGCTTTTTCAAGTGATAATTTTAATTTGACGGAACAACACGGCGTACTTCAACCTTTTCTGAAATTTATTTTTCTGACACCGATAAAACCGCAAGGCAATCAGTCGCAGACTAATATACCAACCGACCAACCCACTAACCGACTAAATCCCATTATTCTTAAAAATATTTTTTTTGAAACTGCCCAAGCTGAGCTAAAACGCGAATCGCAACCGGAACTCAATAAATTGCGTTTATTGTTGAGAGAAAATCCGACGATGCGCATTGAAATTCGGGGACATACGGATAATGTGGGTAATGAAAATGAAAATCAAATACTCTCTCAACGTCGAGCTAAGGCAGTTTATGATTTTCTAATTCAAAAGGGTATTGAAGCTACACGCATGACGTATAAAGGTTTCGGTAAAATGCTACCGATTGATACTAATGATACTGAACAAGGTCGCGCAAATAATCGGCGAACTGAATTTGTAATTCTGTAAAAGATAACTCAATTTATTTTCAAATGAAAAAACTAATTTTCACGACGGTTTTGTTTTTGTGTGGTATAAAAATCGCATTATTTGGACAACTTACTATTCGCATTACAAAAATCCCGATGAATACGCCGAGCGGGGAAAATATATACATTGCCGGTACATTTAACAATTGGAATCCGGGTGACACGTCAAAAATTTTAAAAAAAGACAGTGCTGGTGTTCTATTTGTCACGCTCAATATTCCGGCGGGAACAATTCAATATAAATATACACGCGGTGCGTGGAATATAGTTGAAGGTGGTGACAACGGCGGTTTTTTACCGAATCGATCTTTCATTTACGACGGCTCCAAAAAAACGATAGATGAAACGATTACATCTTGGGAGGGAATGTCCACGATTAATTCCACCGCAGCAGCAAATGTGAGCATACTCGACAATGCTTTTTTTATACCTCAATTAAACCGAACGCGACGTATTTGGCTATATCTGCCGCCGAATTACAAAACCGATTTAACGCAAAATTATCCGGTGATGTATATGCACGACGGACAAAATTTATTCGATAAATCCACGAGTTTTGCCGGCGAATGGCAAATAGATGAAACACTCAATCAACTTGCAAGTAACGGCGATAAAGGTTGCATCGTTGTAGGTATTGACAATGGTGGTGCCAAACGCCTCGACGAACTTTCTCCGTGGGTAAATGCGCAATACGGCGGTGGCGAAGGTGCGCTTTATACTAAATTTATTGTTGAAACTTTGAAACCATATGTTGATGCGCATTACAGAACTTTGAAAGACAGAAACAATACCGCTATAGGCGGCAGTTCAATGGGCGGACTGATTTCGGTTTATGCCGCTATCGAATACCAAAACATTTTTTCAAAAGCTGCAATTCTATCGCCGGCATTTTGGTTTAGCGATTCTTGTTTTGCACAAGTCAATCAAAAAAAAAGACAACAACCGATGCGTTTTTATTTTATTTCCGGCACTACCGAAAGTGTAGGTATGGTGCCCGATATGCAAAAGATGGCAACAACATTGAACAATGTCGGTTTTAAATCCGATGAAATTTCGCTCAATACAAAAGCTGACGGTCAACACGCAGAATGGTTTTGGGCACGAGAATTTTCGGATGCTTATAAATGGTTGTTTCGCACAACTGCAACCGCAACACAAAATGTAGAACAAGTTAAAGTACGCGTTTATCCGAATCCGAGTGATAGTATTTTATCTATTGAAGGCATCACTGCTGCGCAAAATATTAATATCGAAATAGACGATTTATACGGACGCATAATGTCATATCAACCGATGCGCGGCAATTCGATTGACGTAAACTATCTCATTGCCGGTCAATATTTTTTGCGCGGTTTTCGCGGCAACGAAAATGTTTTTTCTATATTATTTGTAAAAAAATAAATAGAAATAAAAAACAGCAATTTGCGTTTAAAGTGTGTCTAAGAAATGGTAGTTATTATTTGTCTGTAATGAGTTATTAGTTTTTAATTTCAAATAGCAACTAACAACTGACAACTAATATCTAGTCGAATGAACATTAATAATCAATTCTTACCTATTATACGTTGCACGCTTCTCAATGTTTTTCTATTCTGCACTTTTTGCATCATAGCGCAACCGAGCGTCGCTTGGGATAAAACTTTTGGCGGGACAAATTACGACGGACTCACTACTGCTTCACGCACTGTTGATGGCGGATATTTATTATGCGGTTTTACGGCTTCGCAAAAAGGATTTGATGTGTCTGAAATTTCACGCGATAAACCAGATGATTTGAAAGGCGATTATTGGATTGTAAAAACAGATGCCGACGGCAATAAAATTTTTGATAGACGTTATGGCGGTACCGGCAGAGATATTTGTTGGAAAGTAATTCAGAATGAAGGCGGTTATTTACTTATCGGAGAAAGCAATTCGGATAAATCCGTAGACAAATCAGAAGATGCAAAAGGTAAATCGGACTTTTGGTTGGTACAAGTGCGTCCGAATGGTGATTTCGTTTGGGATAAAACTTATGGCGGCAATAAAGATGATATTCCGTTCAGTGCCGTCAAAACACTCGATGGAAATTATATTATCGCAGGTCATTCGGAGTCAGATATTTCCGGTGACAAAACTGAAGCCAATAAAGGCGGGCGAGATATTTGGATTTTGAAAGTGGATAAAAACGGCAATAAAATTTGGGATAAAGCTTTCGGCGGTGACGGTAACGACGAATATCCGACGGCTCTTATACATTTACAGAACGGAAATTATTTGGTCGGTTGCGGCAGTGTGTCCGGTATTTCGGGTGATAAAACACAAGCACAACGCGGCATAAAAGATATGTGGATTTTAGAGTTTGACGAGTCGGGTAAAAAAATTACAGATAAATCTTTCGGTGGCACCGACGTCGACGAACTTTTCGGCTTGCAGCAAGTAGCAGACGGTTCCATTTTTTTGGCAGGCAGTTCGCAATCGGATGTCGGCGGCGATAAAACGACACCCAATTTCGGCGGTGAAGATTATTGGTTAGTGAAGGTGGATAAAAATTATAATAAAATTTGGGATAAAACTTACGGCGGAAAAAATCAGGATAATTTAGTTTTTGTTGACCAAAATAAAACAGGCTATATACTCATCGGCGGTAACTCAACTTCCAATCCGAGCGGTAATAAAAAAGATTCGATTAAAGGACTTACCGATTTTTGGTTACTCTATCTGACCGAAAACGGTGATATTATTTGGGATAAAAATTACGGCGGTGCCGGCAATGACGCGCCGAAAGATTTAATCAGAACAAACGACGGTAATTATATTTTATGCGGCGTTTCCTCTTCCAACAAAAGTTTTGATAAAAGTGAAGACGCGCGCGGTTTAGATGATTTTTGGATAGCTAAAATAAAATGTTTTTTCGATTTGCGACTCGGTAATGATACAGTCGTTTGTCGTTCAAAAGTTCTGAATTACGATGCCACGATTCCGAATTGCGCGAATTGTTTGTACGCTTGGAGCACCGGCGATTCTACTTCTAAAATTTCTATTGAGCCAAAGCAATCGCAAAAAATTTCTGT
>JAYTIA010000478.1:0-4007 GCA_043732145.1 Saprospiraceae bacterium | reverse complement strand
CGATTTTTATACCGGCAATACCGAAAATATCCGGTCGCGCTGTCCCGAAATCGGAAGAAGAATCCTGAACTTTCGGCAACATAGATTGAGGTACAGTTAACGCCGCACAAAGTTCATCATCCCATTTTAAATCGTGAATATTGAACATCATTGTGCGCGAAGCATTAGTATAATCAGTTGCGTGATTTTTTTCTTCCGTCAAATGCCATAGCAACCATGTATCAATCGTTCCAAAAAGTAAATGCCCGGCTTCTGCATTCATGCGCGCATGTGGCACATTATCTAAAATCCATTTTGCTTTAGTACCCGAAAAATAAGCATCAATCAATAAACCTGTTTTTTCGCGGACTTGCATATCGTAACCACTTTTTTTCAAATCGTCGCAAATATCCATCGTCTGACGCGATTGCCAAACAATCGCATTATAAACCGGTTTACCGGTGCGTTTATCCCAAACAACTGTCGTTTCGCGTTGATTTGTAATGCCGATAGCGGCAATAGATGCCGGATTGACTTCGCGTAAAACTGTTTGGATAACATTTTGAACGCTTTGCCAAATTTCCGTTGCGTCATGTTCTACCCAACCGGCTTTCGGAAAAAATTGTGTAAATTCTTGTTGTGCAAGTGCAATTATATTGCCTTTTTTATCGAATACCATAGCACGCGAACTCGTCGTCCCTTGGTCAATTGAGAGTATGTATCTTTTTTCCATTATTGGTGGTTTAGTTGGTGAGTTAGTTGGTTAGCCGGTTATTTAGTTATTAGTTGGTTAATTGGTTGGTTAATTAGTTGGTTAGTTTAAAACCGACTAACTAATTAACCGACTAACTATGTAAATTTTTAATTTTTTTTGAATACCCTCACATAATCTACAAACATACGTTGCGGAAAAATAGTTGAACCGTTCGGCGGACCCGGCCAATCACCACCGACTGCAACATTCATTATGATAAAAAAGGGCGCGTTAAAAGGATAAGAAGAACCGACTTTATCGCGTGTTGTTGTATTATATGCGATATCATCCACTAAATATTTAACAGAATCTTGTTGCCAAATAATTGAAAAAACATGAAATTGATCGCTGAAAGTGCCGGATTTCAAACTATAATTGCCGCCGTCCTGTGTGTTTGCCGATCCGCCCGATGGTCCGAAATGTGAAGTGCCGTAAACTTTTCCGGGTTCACGACCGATAATTTCCATGATATCTATTTCGCCGCATTTAGGCCAACCGACTGTTGTTATATTATCTCCGAGCATCCAAAGTGCGGGCCACATACCCGATGATGTCGGCACATTGGCGCGCATATCAATACGCCCTAAATTAAAACTTTTTTTGCCTTGCGATTTTAGACGCGCTGAAGTATAGTTGTTATTGCCTAATTTTTCTTGGCGTGCTTCAATTACTAAATAACCCGGTGAAGTAATATAACTGTTGGCTTTATTATCCGTGTAATTTTCCAATTCGTTATTACCCCAACCGCTGCCGCCTATATCATAAGCCCAAACCGATTGATCTATATCTTTATTTGAAAATTCATCAGCGAAATCAAGCGTGTAACCAGGATAGGTTTTGGGTGTCGAATAACCGGCATCGGAAACGTACACATAAATGTCATCGTTCAAAATTGTACCGGTGGTCACATCGGTTCCGATAATGGCATTTTGTGCATTGGAAAGTATAACGAGAAAAGTTTTGTCGGGTGCGCGAATTGTATCGGCAATGACACTAATATTGATAATGCCTTCGGTTGAATTAGCGGGTATTGTGAGCGTACCGTTTTGTGCTACATAATCTTTTCCGGCGATGGCAGTACCATCAGAAGTTTTAAAATTAACGGTGACAATATTAGTCGTGGCTTTACTCAAAGTTACTTTAAATGGAAAAATAGTTTGTCCGACATTTCCTTCCGGAAGTGATACGCCACTGATACTGATTGTCGGCGTAACTGCACCGTCAGTACCACTACCGGTTTTTGAACAAGATAAAGATAGAATTGTAACTGCAAGTAGTGAAAAAATCATGTTTTTCATATTTTATAATTGGTTGTTTAAAAAATTATACAGCGTTATTTAATGTTTTAAATATGAGACAAATGTAAGAAAGTTTAGAGAATTAAAGAGAAAATAAATTTGAAAGATGACTATTAATCTATTATTCCGATTTGTCTATTAATTATCAAAACCCAATCATTACCCAAACCTACGGTGGGTGGGGTAAATTCATTTTTGCCCGTATTATCAATTAATCCGAGTGCTATTGCTTGAGCGTTTTTCGGATTGAACCACGACACATCTATTTTTTTTGATTTTATAACCTGCGTGTTGATTGTAATTTTTTTTCCTACGGGCAGATACACCATTATATACCGGATAGCACTATCTCTTATTGCACAAATATATTCTCCTTTTTCTCCTTGTCCTTCCAAAATAAGTTTTTGATCAGGTACGCGATCAAGTTGCGACCGCGATTCAATAAGTTGTTTCAGATAACCGACCTGTGTGGCACCCGGGCGATCTATTGCATTTAGCCAACCGCGATCCGGATAATTTATTGTCTCTTCGCGCTCGCTCATAAATTGCCAAACAGCATGATGACCGTAAGTAACGCCGCAAGCACCGGAAAATACTGAGCGATACGTTTGTTTACGCACATCATAATCTCTGTAATAACCGTTGTCCGGATTCCATTTTGGCCAAGGATTTACGGGATGATCTTCGTAATTCGGTTCGGCATCTAAAACAGGTTTTGTCGGTAATAAATTTCGGTCACGCCCAATTAAATTCCAAACCGGCGAATCATGGCCGCCGCCGTGCCCGGATTGCACCATATTAATATCCAACCAAGGTTCGGTGTGAATGTATTGCGAAGTGGAATAACTGCCACCCGACGGATGATAAGTAATAAGTACTTTTTGTTGAGTCCCTTCAAGAATACCTTTTGCCATAGCCCGCCAAATTGGACGATAATCCAATGAATCTTTCACCGCCGGACGATCGCCACCGAGAATCCAGATGATGTTCGAATATTTTGCATAACGTTTTGCAATCCACAATCCGTATTTATACGCATTATCTACATTAAAAACAACCGGACCTTCACCCCATGCCTGCGTTATTTTATCACCCCAAGTCGGCAACAAACCCATGTACATATTTTTTGACAGTGCAAGTTTCACTGTCGCGTCAATCAATTCAAAATATTTTTCGTTAGGTTGTGTCGGGTCTAAATTTTTAAACGGTACTTCACCGTATCTGTTTGGTTTTCGCAAACCGTCAAATTCGGCAAGTACGACGGCTTGAATAACATTGAAACCTTTTTTTTGCCGGTTATCTAAATACAAATTTATTTCCTCTAAATTGAGGCGATGAAATAATTCCCAACCGGTATCGCCGAGCCAAAAAAACGGTTTGCCGTCATCTCGAACTAAATAATGCCCGTTTGAGGATATTTTCAATTGACGCGGCGTTAAATTGTTTTGACTATCGGCGGATTTATAAATAAAAATAAGCAGAAGTAGGAGAAATTTACTTTTCATCGTTATAATTTGTAATTAATTAACCTGTATTTAAAGCGGCTTCGCCGGCAGTACGCCATTTTGCGAAGCGAAAACAGTCAGTGAAAAGTATAAGTTAATAGACTCATAAATTTCTAATTTTTTAGAAATTCTATCTATTCGTAGCACTATTAATGGGCAAACTGTGCGCGTTTATATTAACTGTCAGCTCATAGGCGGGAATAGTTACTTTAAAGGGCTTACCTATGCCGCCGCCGGGTAGTGACTGCGGTTGTTGCCAATAAGATTTTGTAATAATAATTTTTTGTATACCGTTCCCAAAACTTTGGTCTTTGTAATAAACTGCAAAATTACTGTCACTGTTGTACGTGCCCGTAACTTGATCAATTTTGCCAATTAAAACAGTTGAAGTATAACCGGCACCTTTGTACAATTGTATATTTCCTAAATTCAAATTGCGTACTTCTTCCTCTTTAATTTGAGAAATTTGAG
>JAYTIA010000477.1:0-4020 GCA_043732145.1 Saprospiraceae bacterium | reverse complement strand
CGCAGTAAACAGATTTTAGCCGGCAATTTAATTAATTTGAATGTTATTGTAGGTCAAGACGGTGCGCCAATTACTTCAAGTACAGATCCCAATGCGATAAAAATTTATCCTGAAATTCAAAAAGATAATTCAATTATACTTAAACAAGTGCCGGCAGGGATTTATCAAAATCCTTATGAGCATTACATGAATTATAATTATTTACAAATAAAGCCGGCAGCAGATTTTTACAATCACGGTATTGAAGCAACACTCGATGTTTTTTCCGGCGATTTTCCGGCAGCAGATGCACCCAAATATAAATTTCCAAATGCGTGGTTTTTAAAAGAAGATTGGGGACCGAGTGATCTCGATATTACGCTGAACGCGAAAGCTTATGCAATGATGTTGGCGCGTACTTACGCACCGAAATCATCTGATTGTGCAACTTGTAAACCGGCAATTGAAGTGCTTGAAATCGGCAACGAGCCTTACGGTTATACAGACCCGAAACTTTATCAACTTATTGTTGATGCTTTTATTGACGGTGTGAATACTTATTACGGTACTGAAACTACTAATAAATTCAAGTTAATCACAGCAGCCTTCCAAGCATTTCATACTGAAAATACGCTCACACCGACTTCCGACGAAGCAAACAGAAAAGATTATATCAACACACGCTTACGCAACGACCAACGTTGTAAATTGGACGGATATAATTCGCACATTTATAGTTTCGACAGACAAGATGCCGGCAATCGTCCTATAATAAATCCTGAAAATGTGACAAACGGCACGGCGCGTTCCGAATTTATGAATATCAGAAACGCATGGCGTTGGTTGAAAGACAATCCGATGAACCAACAAGATTTATATCTGACGGAATTTGGTTTCGATTCCGATCCATGTTATGGCGGTTTAGGCCTAGGAAGCATTACACAAGCGGTGTATAATATCCGAAGTATTTTAATGATGCAGCGTTACGGCATCAATCGCGCTTTTTTATATGAAGCCGTTGACGATCCTGCGGCTTGCGGTTATGCTTTTCAAACGTGCGGTGTTTGGAAAACGGACAAAACTTCAAAATATCAATTCGCCGCTCTCGAAAAATTTATGCGCATTGCCGGTGATACAAAATTTCATTGTTGTTTGAAAGAGGTAGACAACGATGTTAACTCGTATATTTTAGAAGATAAAAACGGTGTGCCGAAATATATGGTCGCTTGGTTAGCTCAAAACATCAACGATTTAACCACCACAAAAACTTTGGCACAAATAATTGCCATGAACGGACAAGGCAGTCGTTCAATTCCACTAATTTTTGACGGGAAAACATATATGCCTGATGTTTCAAACACCGCGGCTTGGTGTCAATTAGATGGTGAAACAAGTCCGTTTGTACCGAATAGTTTTTACGACGGAACGAATTTCATTTTGAGTGCAGTACCGATTATTGTTCCCATTAAAGATGCACCAATTGATCCATGCTTAACGGATGTGACACCGCCGATTTTTTCAAATTGTCCGCCAACTATTTATACAAACACAACAAATGGCGTTAATGCTGTCATTATTTGGACAACTCCAACGGCAACGGATAATTGCGGTGTACAAACTATAATATCAAATTATAACTCGGGTGTTACTTTGCCGATTGGTACAACAGCAGTTACTTACACCGCATCCGATTATAAAAACAATAAAACGACTTGTTCTTTTAATGTCGTCGTGGTTGACCCTTGCATAATTGATGTAACATCACCCGTCATAATTAATTGTCCGCAAACTATGTCGGTGAGTTCCTCAAACGGAATCAATGCCGTTGTTACTTGGACAGTACCGACCGCAACTGATAATTGCGGTGTACAAAGTTTTATTTCCAATTTGAGTCCGGGCGTAACTATGCTTGTCGGTACTAGCGTTGTCACTTACACGGCACTTGATAGCAGAAACAATAAAGCAACGTGCATATTTAATGTGAATGTAGTGGACTGTTTGAATGACAAAACCGCCCCGGTCATTGCTAAATGCCCGCAAAATTTATCTTTTATTTGTACTAACGGTATTAATGCTGTCGGTACTTGGACGGCTCCTACAGCGACAGATAATTGCGGCTTGCAAAGTTTTAATTCTAATTTCAGTTCGGGTGCAAAGTTTCCGATTGGAACTACACTTGTAACTTATACGGCACTCGACAAAAAAAATAATAAGTCAACTTGCTCTTTTAGTATAATAGTTCCCGACCCATGTGTAGGAGATGTAACACTTCCGGTGATTAACAATTGTCCTCAAAATATATCGGTAACTTCTATAAACGGTACCAATGCCGTTGCTACTTGGACCGCTCCAACGGCAACCGATAATTGCGGTATTCAAAGTTTAACATCGAGTTTGCCTTCCGGTTCAACATTCACTATCGGCACAAAAGCAGTAACTTATACGGCTATAGACAAAAAAAATAATAAATCAACCTGTACTTTTAATGTAGTGGTAACGCCGACTTGCAAAAAATATACCGCAGGCAATTCATTGAATCAATGTGGTTGTACTCAAAATAAATGGTCACCTTACGGTGTGTTTTTAGAAACTTCCGCAACGACATCTTGCCCCGGCACATTACTTTATTGCGATCAAGATTTAATTTTTCAATATTACAACGACGGTACTGCTAATTTAAAAGGTACTTTCAGAACAGCAACATGGCAACCGGTTGTAATAGATGTCGTTTTTTTCGGCGGCACAACAACAGCACCGACAGGCAGTCCGAGTTTATATTTATGTCAAACCGGAAAACCGACGAGTGTTGCTACGGGTTGGACTTATTTTACCGGAATGTCAGGTAATATGAAATTCGGAACAGATCTTGCGGTGACGATTGCCGGAAGAAATACCGCTACACAATTAGGTATCGGAGCAGATGAACAAGTCACAGACAAATTAGGTTTAAGTGGTTTTTTCACATTGAGTGATGGCAGAAAAGGCGATTTCAAATTGATTTTGTCGAATGAAACACCACTCGATTGTGCTAAAAATGCTTGTGCCACCGATGCTGTTCCGCCGGTTATAATTAATTGCCCGCAAACACTTACAGTAAATACTATCGGTACAAACGCTGTCGCTTATTGGACAGCACCGGCAGTTTCAGATAATTGCAGCCTTCCAACGCTGACTTCCAATTACACTTCCGGTCAAACTTTTAATGTCGGAACTACCGGCGTTACTTATACGGCTACCGATGCAAAAAATAATAAATCAACTTGCACTTTTAATGTAGTCGTTGACAAAGTAGCAAATACGAATGATTTGGCAGTATCCATTACAGCAAATCCTTTAACCATTTCAGGACCAAACACGACGATTACTTTGATTGTCACCGTAAATAATATCGGTACGCAAGTATTTAATGACATTACGGTGAATGTACCTTTTCCTGCCGGATTAGTAACGGGCGGAACAGCGACAGCCACAAACGGTAATTGGATAGAATGGTACGGCACCGGACAAGTTTTTAATTGGCAAATTTCAACACTCGCCGCCGCCGGTTCGGCGACTTTATCTGTTCCGATTTATGTTCAAAGTTTAACGCCGACAGTAACTGCTTCCGCCACTTTAACGGCATCAACACCGGTTGATACACTCACTTCCAATAATTCGGCGCACATTACTTTGTACGGTACGCCGCCATTAAAGATTAGTACCGGGCCTTTAACTTTAAGTGTTAATCCGGCAACTCAAAATAATTCAAAGCTCATTACTCAAGCTACAAAGTTCAAAAACATTTTTCCAAATCCGAGTAATGATTTTATTACGATTGAATTGGAAAGTATTGAAGCGAAAACGATGACTTTTTATTTTTTTGATGCGCTTGGTAAACGTTTAAAATTAGAAGATAAACAAATCAATCAAGGCAATAATTATTTGAACTTCAGCATTGACAGTTTTGAAAAAGGTATGCACTTTATCAGCACAGATAATTCGGGTTTAGTTAATCCGACGGGATCTTTTTTGAAAATGTAATTTTGTTTGTTTCTTCTCCGG
>JAYTIA010000476.1:0-4024 GCA_043732145.1 Saprospiraceae bacterium | reverse complement strand
TTAGGATTAACCCAAATATCATGCGTATCACCGTGATGAACGGGTAAAACTTGAAAAGATTTTCCGCCATCAGCAGTATGTTGCGCGTTCACGTTCATAACATATAAACCTTCGTTCGAGCCGGGATCTGCGGCAATTTCCATATAATACCAAGGACGTTGCCACAAATTTTTATCATTGTTGATGCGCGCCCAAGTATCACCGCCATCTTCGGAACGAAACAAACCGCCGTTTTTATTTTCAATCATTGCCCAAACACGCTTACCGTCGAAACACGACACAGCAATTTCAATTTTCCCAAGTATTCCGACCGGCAACCCGGGATTTTTAGAAATATTTTTCCAAGTCGTTCCGCCGTCCATACTTTTATACATACCTGAACCTTCACCACCACTTGACATTTTATAATTATTTCTGTAACATTCCCAAAGCGAGGCATAAACGATACTGCTGTTGTTAGGGTCGAATGCAACGTCAATCGCGCCGGTTTTATCATTTGTCGGAACTAAAACACGTTGCCAAGTTGTGCCGCCGTCGGTTGTACGATACACGCCGCGTTCTTCACTGTCCGCCGATTTTGCGATGCGCCCGAAAGGATTTCCGAGAGCAGAAACCAACACAATATCCGGATTTTTCGGATTGACCACAATACGTCCGATTGCCCAAGATTTTTTCAAACCCAATACACGCCAAGTTTTTCCGGCATCCGTTGATTTATACATACCGTCGCCGAAAGAAATATTGCCGCGAATTTCTGTTTCACCCATACCGACATAAATAATATTCGGATCACTTGGAGCTACTGTAATTGTGCCGACGCTCGAACTTTTGAAAGTAGAATCGGAAATATTAGCCCATGTTGCACCACTGTTAATCGATTTCCAAATGCCGCCGCCCGTTGCACCGAAATAAAAAGTTTGCGGTTGATCGGCATGGCCGGCGACAGCTAAACTTCTGCCGCCGCGAAACGGACCAATGTTACGCCAATGTAATTTGGAAAGAATAGAATCGGCGATGTGGGTGTTGTTTGTTTGTGTAGAACCGGAATTTATTAAAAATAAACTCGAAAGGCAAAAAAGTAAGATTTTTTTCATTGATATTGAATAGGTGATGATAAAGTATAAGAAACAATTTTATTTCGTGTGCCGAAGATACGAATGTTTTCAGTTTAAATAAAAATTGAGTAATTTTTTTTTGAGCGTGGAATAAATTCAAATAAAAAAAGCCTGTACATGTACGCGATACATCGGGTCTGCGCTATTTTTGCGTCTTAATTAATTATTAAACGGTATGCAAAAAATTCTTTTCATAGACCGCGACGGCACTTTAATCATAGAGCCCCCTACCGATTTTCAAATTGATAGTTTAGAAAAATTAGAATTTTATCCGCAGGTTTTTAAATATCTCGGCAAAATTGCGGAAGAATTGGATTATGCTTTGGTAATAATATCTAATCAAGACGGACTTGGTACGGATTCTTTTCCTGAAAATACTTTTCATCCCGCACAAAATAAAATGATGCAAGCGTTTGCAAATGAAAATATCCGATTCGTTTCTACGCATTTTGATCCGTCGTTTCCGCACGAAAATGCACCTACACGCAAACCGCGACCAGGTCTGTTGACTCAATACATAGATAATCCTAAATACGATTTGAAAAATTCTTTCGTCATCGGTGATAGATTGACGGATATTGAATTGGCAAAAAACTTAGGTTGTAAAGGTATTTTATTGCATCCCGATGCCGAGAAATTAATTTCGACAAGCCCATTAAAAGATTTTTGTGTTTTGGAAACTTCCGCATGGAAGAATATTTACGAATTTTTAAGTTTGCCGTTGCGCGTTGCGGAAGTAAAACGCACAACAAAAGAAACCGATATTTTTATTCGTTTAACCACCGATGGTTCCGGCAAAGCAGATATTAAAACCGGTTTGCATTTTTTTGATCACATGCTCGAACAAATTGCGCGACATTCCGGCTGCGATTTGATGATTCACACAAAAGGCGATTTGCATATTGATGAACATCATACGATTGAAGATACGGCACTTGCTTTGGGCGAAGCGTTTAAAAAAGTCTTAGGCAATAAACGCGGCATCGAACGCTACGGATTTTATTTGCCGATGGACGACGCACTCGCAAGTGTCGGCATTGATTTCGGCGGAAGACCTTGGATAGTTTGGGATGTAACTTTTCAAAGAGAAAAAATTGGCGACGTACCGACAGAAATGTTTTATCATTTCTTTAAATCGTTCAGCGATACGGCGCAATGTAATTTAAACATCAAAGCCGACGGCACTAACGAACACCACAAAATCGAATCCGTCTTCAAAGCATTTGCGCGTGCTATAAAAATGGCGGTAAAACGTGATATAAATAATATGGACGTACTACCGTCAACGAAGGGAACGCTATAAATAATTGACAATTGATAATGGACATTTGACAATTAATTTAATCGCACGTTTAATTTCTATTTTAAACTAACTGTATCAATTTTAAACTTTCAACTATTAACCACTGATTCGTTGAATTGTCCAAAAAATAGCAATTAAGCCGATTAGAACAGATAAAGGTTGAACGATACGCGCCCGATACCAAGTTTTATCCGAAAACCATAAACCGAAAGCTAACCAACATAAAAGTATGACAGATATTTGTCCTAATTCAACGCCGACATTGAAAGACAGCAGGGACGAATAAAATTTATCGCGCGGCAAACCCAATTCGTTAAGTGCGGAAGCAAAACCGAGACCATGTACTAAACCAAAACCAAAAACGACGAGCAAACGCCAAGGTTTTAATTGTTGTGTGATGAGATTTTCAATCGCAATGAATGCAATTGAAAGGGCTATGATCGGTTCAACAATTGCCGGCGGCGCAACGATTAATCCTTTCATACTCAAAATAAGCGTGAGCGTATGAGCAACGGTAAAGGCTGTCGCTTGCCACAAAACATTTTTCAATTTCGGACTTAATAAATACAACCCGATGACGAAAAGTATATGGTCAAACCCATCCGGTAAAATATGTTTGTAGCCAAGCGACAAGTAGTAACTGAATACATCGCCAATTGGTTTACCTTCTAAAGCATAATTGATAGTGTGAGCATTCGTTGCAGTGATGACGATCAATAAAAATATCGAGAAAGTAAACTTCAGTTTCATCTGTGTTGGTTTAATATAACTATTCAACCTTGTAAATTTTGTGTAAGGCTTTGTGAACTTCGTATTTAAATTTTTACTGTAAAGTGTACAAAGACTTACACAAAGTTCTCAAAGGTTTCAAAAAAAATCAACCTGAATTACGGCTTTAAAATTATTTAGAAGTCATTATAGCCCTACTGCGTTCTAATAAAAGGGGATTTTTAGAACCGGTGCGTTGTGCTTTTTGGATATAAGTATTTGCATTTGCTATATCACCGCGTTTAAAATAAACCCACGCTAAACATTCATTCACATCAATATTTTCAGGACGACGATTCCATTCGCGTGTGGCATGAATGAGTGCATTGTCCGTATCATTTATTTCCAAATAAGCGTAGGCTAATTCTTTATCAGCGTAATGCCCTTTGTCCGGTGTCACTTTATCGTCGGTAGCATGAATTTTCATGGCTGCGATTAATTTATCGCTTGCGTTTTTTAAATTATCAGACATGAATTTACTTTTAGCTTGGTCGGATTGTTGATAATAATCAGCAGCTTGCCGATAAGTCTTTACCAATTCTTCATCCGATAAAAAATCTTGTGAGGTTGTTTTCGCTTCGTTCAATAAATTAATAGCGTCATCGAATTTTTTATCGTGCATTTTTATTCGAGCTTCACCGATAAGTGCATAAGTGTAATTAGGTCGAGCAGCTAAAGAGATTTGATAAAGTGTATCGGCTTTTAAGAAATCATTTGTTTTTTCGTAAAGTTGAGCAAGTTGTGTGCGACACCATTCCGTCTGTTCCATGCCCGGAATTCCACTTTTTATCGCCATTTCCATAGCCTGTTTCGCTCCTGTATAGTCGCCAAGAATTTC
>JAYTIA010000475.1:0-10421 GCA_043732145.1 Saprospiraceae bacterium | reverse complement strand
AACACGAATTAACAATTTATTATCGATTATTCCAGTTTAAAATCCTTAATCTTTCTGTACAAAGTGCGTTCCGAAATACCTAAATCATCGGACGCTTCGCGGCGACGGTTATTATGTTTTTTTAAAGCTTGAATAATTAAACGTTTTTCGTGTTCCATCATGTTCAGGTTTTCGTCAACTACTTCTACTTGTGCAATAAAACCATTTTGTTGCGCATCAGGAATTATAAATGGTTTTGTATCAAAATCATCAGAATTTCGAATTGGATGCTCAAAATTCTTATAATCCTGTTCAATATTCGGGAAATTTTGCTCAAAATTTTGCTCAAATCCACTCGCCGGTAATAATAATTTTTTTGTGCTGAATGTAGTAGGAACAGTTAAGTTATTTGATTTAATAAGTTCAGAAACAAGCGTTTTGAGATAATTCAAATCATGTTTCATATCGAACAACAATTTATACATAATTTCTCGCTCTTCAAAACCTGAATTTGTATTACCGTTGCGTTCCGTTTTAGATGGTAATGAACGATTTAATAAATTCGGAAAACGATCTAATAAATCTTCGGCAGCTACCAATCTTTCATTTGATAAAGCAGAAACTTGTTCCGCCACATTTTTTAATTCGCGGATATTGCCGGGCCAATTATAACGCTCTATTATCATCCGCGCTTTCTCATCAATTTGAATGGATTGTGCACGATATTTTTCCGCAAAATCGGAACAAAATTTTCTGAACAAAGGATAAATATCTTCCGGACGCTCGCGCAAAGACGGTACACGAATCGGTACTGTACTTAAACGATAAAATAAATCTTCGCGAAATCTTCCTTTATTGACAGCATCTTGTAAAGCTACATTCGTTGCAGCAATTACACGCACATCTGTTTTTTCTACTTTTGATGATCCGACACGCACAAATTCACCATTTTCTAAAATACGCAACAACATTGCTTGCGTATCGAGCGGCATTTCGCCGATTTCATCTAAAAAAATTGTACCGCCATTGACAGTTTCAAAATAACCTTTTCGTTCGCCCACAGCACCAGTGAATGCGCCCTTTTCATGTCCGAAAAGTTCAGAATTAATCGTCCCCTCCGGAATCGCGCCGCAATTGATGGCAATGAACGGATTGTGTTTACGTGCCGATAGTTGATAAATTATTTTAGAAAACGCTTCTTTACCGACACCACTCTCGCCTTGTATTAACACAGTTAATTCAGTCGGTGCTACACGCACAGCCGTATCCAAAGCAGCATCAAGTAATTTTGATGTGCCTATTATTGCGAATCGTTGTTTTATGGATTGTAAATTCAATTGAAAATTGAAAATTGAAAATTGAAAAATTTCACGCATTAAAAATTGAAAATTATTAGTTTCTGAATCAGAAATCAACAACTAACAACTTCCCCTAATAATGTCGCACTCGTTGCATCGAGTACTTTGACATAGCAGTAATCACCGAGTTTTAAGTCGTCTTGTTTTTTAAAAACGATAACTTTGTTTTGAGAATTGCGTCCTTTAAATTCATCGGCTGATTTTTTTGCAGTGCCTTCAATTAATACTTTGAAAGTTTTACCTATATCACGCAAATTGTGTTTGTGCGAACCGGCGCGTTGCAGCGTAACGATTTCATTTAGTCTTTTGTTTTTTACGTCAGTCGGTACATCATCCACATATTTTTTTGCAGCCGGAGTGTTCGGACGTTCAGAGTACATGAACATATACGACATTGTGTAGTCTGCATAAGCAATTATGGACAATGTATCTTGGTGTTGCTCTTCTGTTTCCGTACAAAATCCGGTGATAATATCGCTCGATATAGCACAATCCGGCATTATTTCGTAAATACTTTTAATGCGATTGATGTACCATTCTCTATCATAAGTACGGTTCATTTTTTTCAAGATATCCGAATTACCGCTTTGTACCGGCAAATGAATATACTTGCAGATATTTTCGTAACGCGCCATCGTGTGCAAAACTTCGTCGGTAATATCTTTCGGATGCGATGTAGAGAAACGCACCCGCAAATCCGGATGAATCTGTGCCACCATTTCAAGGAGTTGTGCAAAATTAACTACCAGACTTACTGATGATGGACTTACTGATGATGGACTTATTTTTCCATCGTCAGTAAGTCCATCATCAGTAAGTCCATCGTCCATTGTAAACTTGTACGAATCCACATTTTGTCCCAACAAAGTAACTTCTCTGTAACCGCGATCAAATAAATCGCGCGCTTCGGCGATGATACTGAAAGCATCTCTGCTGCGTTCGCGTCCGCGTGTAAAAGGGACGACACAAAACGAACACATATTGTCGCAACCGCGCATGATGCTGATAAATGCAGCAACGCCGTTTGTATCTAATCGCACCGGAGAAATATCCGCATAAGTTTCTTCACGTGATAAAAAAACGTTCACACCTTTTTCACCGTCTTCGGCTCCTTCAATTAAACGAGGCAAATCGCGATAAGCATCGGGTCCTACAACTATGTCTACTAATTTTTCTTCTTCTAAAAATTTTGCTTTCAAACGCTCCGCCATACAACCCAAAACACCAACTAATGCCGCCGGGCGTTTTACTTTTCCGAAAAATTTCAAACGTTTGCGCACAGTATCTTCCGCTTTTTCGCGAATACTGCACGTATTTATGAGAATTAAATCGGCAATTTCGATATTGCGTGTCGGACCAAAACCGGATTGTTTAAGTATAGACGCAACGATTTCGGTATCAGAAAAATTCATCTGACACCCATAACTTTCGACGTAAAAAGATTTTGTGTAAACAGTACTATCACTGCTCGGCAAATATGGTGCACCTTGTTCAACTTCACTCAACAATAGAGAACTATGCGATTTTAGTTTTGAAATTTCGTCGGTGTGATTAACGCTGACTATCGTCGGATTGTTATCGTACAACATGAAAATTGGGAATTAAGAATTTAGAATTACGATATGAATCATTTTTTCAAAATTCTTTTAAATTAAAAGCGCAAAGATAATTCATTTTTAGAAATGATGTGACAAAATGGCAGAAATGATTTTTGGTAATTCATTATTGGTTTCTGATTCAAAAACCAATACAATTATAACGAAAACGGCGCATTAAAAACCTTTTCGATCTCGTTTGTATGTAATGCGTATTGAAAACCTTTTTGTACGGAAAACGCACCGATTTCTCCTTTTTTATTAATGGCAAGAAACCCGACTTGAATATCTTTAATCGTATTTTTATTTTTTTCGACAATACGACGCACAGCTTCTTCACATGCTTTTTGCGGCGATTTTCCTTGTCGCATCAATTCCACGACGAGAAAAGAACCGCAAGAGCGAATTACCAACTCACCTAAACCTGTTGATGTGGCAGCTCCGATTTCATTATCTACATACAAACCCGCCCCGATGATGGGAGAGTCTCCTACTCTACCGTGCATTTTAAATGCCAAACCGCTTGTCGTACACGCACCGGATAAATTGCCGTCTTTATCTATGGCGAGAATACCGATAGTGTCGTGGTTTTCTACGTTAATTTTCGGTTTATATTCCGATGTTTTTAACCATTCTTTATATTTTTTTCTTGAGTTTTCGGTACCGAGCACTTCTTTTTTAAATCCTTCTGACAGAGCAAATTTTAAAGCACCATCGCCTACTAAAATTACGTGGGGCGTTTTTTCCATCACGCGCCTTGCGACTGAAACCGGATGCATAATATTCTCTAAAGCGCATACAGAACCGGCGTTGCCTTTTTCATCCATAATGCAGGCATCAAGCGTAACAATACCGTCTCTATCAGGCAAACCGGCGAAACCAACCGATTCATTCAGTGGATCTTGTTCCGGTACGCGCGCACCCGCTTCAACGGCATCAAGTGCGCGCCCACCTTTTTCTAAAATTTTCCAAGCATCAACATTAGCTGCCAATCCGAAATTCCAAGTAGAAATGACGAGAGGTTTATTTGATTTTCGATTTTCAATTTTCGATTTTCGATTTGAAAATCGTGTATCTTTTATTACATTATTCTGCGCTAAACCGGTATTTTTGCCGTAAAAAAATGCGGGTAAAGTTGCTAATGTTTTTAAAAACCGGCGACGTGGCGGCATAAGAATTAAGAATTAAGAATTAAGAATTAAGAATTTTTAAAAAAGAATTTTAAGAATTAAGAATTTTTAAGAATTAAGAGCTAATTCTTAAATTTTAATTCTTTAATTCTTAATTGATTGATCCACATTGTTGCTTTCGATGTTCCTTTTCCGCCTGATTACGGCGGTGCAATTGATGTTTTTTATAAAATAAAAGCCTTACACGCTACCGGTGTGAAAATTACGCTGCATTGTTTTACGTATCGCGACCGACAAGCACAATCTGTTTTAGAAACTTTTTGCGAGAAAGTTTTTTATTATAAACGGCGCACCGGCTTTTTTTCGCACTTATCAAAGATGCCTTATATCGTCAAGAGTCGTAAGCATCCGGATTTACTCAAAAATCTTTGCGCCGACAATACGCCAATTTTATTTGAAGGCTTGCACACTTGCGCTTTCATTGATCATCCTTCGCTCGAACAAAGAAAAAAAATGGTGCGTATGCACAATATTGAATGGCAATATTATGAACACTTGGCACTAGCTGAAAAAAAAATTTTTTCAAAAAAGTATTTTCAAATTGAAGGTACGAAATTAAAAAGATTTGAGGAGAAAGTTTTTTTTCATGGAGATATTTTTTTCTGTATTTCGCGCACTGAAGAAAAATATTTTTTTGAAAAAAATATTTTCTTCAGTGAAATTTCTAAAAAATATTTAGAAAAAAATATTCAAAAAAAAGTTTTTGAGAAAAAAATTATTTTTCTTCCACCTTTTCATGCGGAAGAAAAAGTCATTTCAAAAGTTGGTATCGGCGATTATATTTTATATCACGGCGATTTAAGTGTGAACGATAATGTCGAGTCGGTGAAAGCATTAATTGAAAATGTTTTTTCAAAAATAAATGTGCGCTGTATTGTTGCCGGAAAAAACCCAAGTAGAAATTTAATCGGCATAACAGAATTTTTTCCGAATATTAAAATCATCGTAAATCCTAAAGAACAAGATATGAAAAATCTGATACAAAATGCACAAATAAATATTTTACACACGGGACATACTTCCGGTATGAAATTGAAATTACTTCACGCTTTGTTTGTCGGCAGGTTTTGTTTTGCGAATACTGAAATGGTACAAGATACAGGATTAGAAAGTCTTTGTGAGATTTACGATTCTTTTGACGAATTAAAAAAAATGATTTCAGAAACAATGGATAAAACGTTTGAAGAAAAAATTATTTCCAAGAGAAAAAAAATTTTAGAAAAAAAATTTTCAAATAGTTTCAATGCTTCAAAAATCTTGAGAAGTATTTAATTTTTTGGTTTTAAGAAACTCATATATAGTTATCACACTGAATGTTAATAAAAAATTATACGCGAAATCATCGAGGGGAATTGTGAAAAATCTAATACCAATATATTCTTCCGGATTGTAAACAACAATTGGGTTTTTAGTAAATGCACCGGTGAAAACACTATTGATTAAAATAAAAGCCACCGTGGAAATCGGAAACATTCGATAAAATTTTCGGCGAACAATTGAATAACCATATAAATATTGCCAAAGTAATACAGTTCCGGTGGCAAAAAAAGTAGTAAATGTATAAAGATGTCCCCAATAAAAAAATGCAGTTACAAAAAGAAAGAGAATAAGTATTGGCGTGAGAATTTTGTCAATTTTTTTGACTTTCGTAAACTCAATTATTGAAACATTTTTTGAATCCACTGAATGGTAGCCGATAAAAGTTTGAACTTTTAAAGGGAAATAATTATTCAAACATTCGTAAATAAAAACTGAAGCCCAAGGAAAAGTGATGAAGAACAACCATTCTTCTATCGGAAGATTTAAAAATAAATTTGTGTAATAAGCCGGATTAAATCCCCAAACACCTCGATGGGTTTTAGCAATATCCCAAATCCAAAACGGGACGGCAACGATAAAAATGGCGGGTAAAACGTATTTCCATTTCGTATAGTAAGCTACTTTTTTATCGAAACTCAAACAAAAAATGGGAATTAAAGTAAATAGATGTGCATAGGCATATAGATACCTCGTTTCAAAAACCGGAACGAGATAAATCGGCTTAACGATATAAAGCATGTTGTCTGGTTTTACGGTATCCGTAAACCAGTGCAAAAGAATAATTGCAAGTCCGATTAAAGGAATTGAAAATTTCATTAATTGACAGTTGACAGTTGACAACGAACAAATATTATTGGCGTTGGCAATTGACATTTAAAAACCATGAAATAGTTATTAATTGTGAACTGTTAATTTTCAACTGAATAAATTATTTCATTATCGTCACATCACCTTTTAATACTTTACCGTCGTTAATGTTCAATCGAAGTACGTAATAATAAGTGCCTTCCGGCAAAGGTGCGCCGGATTGATTGTTACCAAACCAATCATTATTATAAGGTTTTGCGCGAAACACAATTTCTCCCCAACGCGAAAACACAACTAATTCATTATCCGGAAATTTTTCTACACCATCCACAACAAAATAATCGTTTTTACCGTCACCATTTGGGGTAAAAGCATTTGGTACTGTTATATTATTGACGGTGGTATCCACTGTATGAGGTCTTTGTTTTACTAAAATGCGCACATCACCTGTATCGCAAAGCGAAGTACAAGTCGCACTACACGATAAAATTTGAAATTTGGCGATGCCGTGTTCTGAAGTGTCTGTCGTAAAATTAAATGTACCGTTACTGAAATAATCAAAATGTCCGATGAGCGGATCGGAAAGGCGACGAATGGTGTAGGTTCCCGACGGCGTTTCTTCGATGAGACTTGCATGAACAGTATCACCGGCAAAAGTTTCTATACCGAGCTTATTCGCTTTTGGCACGAGTGCCAAATATATATTTACGGTAGCACGCGCTTGATAAGCCGGACAAATTTTATCATTGATAGACCAAACAAAAGTATTTTTGCCGTTTTGTAAATTTCCGACGGTCGTATTCGCTTTCGACGAATCAGTGAGTTTCGGTCCGGTTGTTAAACTTTGCCAAGTACCAATGAAGTCTTTACTTGTATTACCACCGAGTATCACTTGCCTATCACATACAGATTGATCAACACCGGCATCAGCTGTCGGGAATGGACGAATCGCAATTTTTACGGAATCGGTAGAAAAAATTGGGCAATTATCAGTATCCGTTAAATTAAATAATTTGAAAGTACCGGTAAGTTTGGGTTTAATAATCAATACATCCGAAGCCGAAAGATTTTTTAAATTAAAAATTTCAGAATTACTGATGCACTTGCCGGAAAAATTACCGGCAGTAGTGGTAGAAAAAAATATTTTTGCCTCTGTATTGCTGCATATTGTCGTATCGCCTTTAATGTTTGCAATTGTTTTATCTTTAAAACGCAGTGCAATACTATTCGATAAAGAAGAACAACGTTTATTCAGATTCACAGAACCATTTAAACTTTCGCCCGCCGCCAGAACAACAAAGTAAGTGCGTCCGTACTGCATTGTTGCAGTGTTGAAAGAAAAAATGCCCGAGTTGTTACGCGCAACGATATTACCGATTGTTGAACTTGTTCCGTCATGCAAAAGATATTCGTAAATATCGGTTGAATTTATTTGCCCGTCATTTTGTTTGCTGAATTGTGCAGAAGTGCCGTAACAGAAAAGCGAATTTCCGGACAAGTTGATACTCGGTGCTTTTGTAGTGCAAGCACATTTTTGAAAACCCCGCATCGTATCGGAAACGCAACCTGTATTATCATTTACAACAAACCAATATGCTGTATTTTGAGTGATGGGGAGCGAAGTAAAATTCGTACCGGTGAGTGCGCCGAAGACACTGCCTTTTACTGTATAAATATTATTTGAGCCATTGCCGATAATATTAAATCCCACTTTGTATTGCGTTTGGTCGGAACTGCAAGTGGCGAGTAAGTTTGAAATAACCGGCGGCTGAGTGACTGTAACGCGCACTTTGCTCGTATTGTTACATACCGAATTACTTTCATTCAAAGCAAAATCGTAGATGCCGGGTTGCGAAACAGTTACGATTGGACGAACAACTTGTGCATCGAACACCACCGTCGCACTGGTCGGTTTATTTAAAACGCTCCAGGTTAAAGTACCGCCGGTTGCACGCGCATTCAAATGAAATTCAGTAGCGCAAATACTCGTATCTTTACCGGCATAAGGTTGCGGTTGCGCATTGACATTAATAGTCATACATTTTTCTGCACTCGGATTACAATTGCCGTTAGCGACGATACAGGCTTGAACTTGCAATGCTTTTGTAAAAACGATACCAATATCCGGTGTATTTTTATCTGTAATAATAGTTGCACCATCGGAAACGCGCCACAAATAACCTGTAGCATTTACTATCGATGATATATTATAATGCAATGTATCACCGACACATGCAACTATTTTACCGGCGATATTCCCGGTTATAACAGGTGCATCGCGTAAAGTAACAAATACACTACTTCTGTTACCATCGGCGCAACCGCCATTTGGAACGCAAAAAACTGTTCCGCCGGTACCTTTCGGGAATCTCGCGATAATACTATTCGTTCCTCTACCGCTCAAGATAGAAGCACCTAAAGGTAATTTCCAAAAATATCCGCCTGCACCCGGGTCGTTTTGCACCGAAAAACGTCCAATACTATCGGCACAAATAAAAACATCGCCTGTTATAGGCAAAGAGTCGAGGGAAGCTTTTACTTCAACATGAATACAACTACTTTTTTTTACTTGGCAGTCGTTCATCATATCTATACAAACATCACCGGAAACATTCATCCACTGAATTTGTATCGCATTTGAATCTAATCGCGTTAATGCAGTGGCATCACTTGGTATACGCCATTTATAACTGACATTATTTTGTGCCGGAATAGAATATAATGTCGTTGAACCCGGACAAGTAACTTGCGCGCCGGTAATATTCGGCGCATTAAGTGTCGCATCGCGCACATTAATAGGTAAAGAAACGGTGCGTTTGAGTTGACAAACGTTGAGCATATCTACGCTGATTATTCCGGAAACATTTCCTTGCCAAGTTACTTTAATACTTTTAGTATTCGCACCGCTTATGATTATTCCACCAGTAGGTATTTGCCAAGTAAATTGCGTAACCGAATTATCCGGATTGACGCTGTAAGTGGTGGTATCGTTTGAGCAAAAATTTGTTTTAGCGGTGATTATCGGCACTGAATCAGGAACAGAATTTTTTATTTTTACGTCCAAACAACTCGGTTGACTCGTAAAACACGTATTGCCGGCAGTGACACAAATTTTTCCATCTGTATTTCCCCAAACCACTTCAACAGTTTTTACATCGAAAGCCGCACCGTTTAATCCGCCGTTTGTAGCCGTCCAATTATAAGTAATGCCGGTAATAGGATTTGAAACAGCATAAGTTGTTTTTAAATTCGGACATATACTTGTAATGCCGGTTACAGTCGGGAACGCCGGCGGTGCAACAGGTATTATGACAGCACAACTTGTATCACTTTTACCACAACCATTAATCGCAACGACGCAGAGTTGAGCGGAAGTACCGGAAACCATGGCAGTTACATTTGCCGTATTTGTCGCGCCCGAAAAAGCTCCGCTGTTGGTAATTGTCCAATTGTAGCTTGAAACATCGGCAGTCGTGCTGCTTGCGTTGGCGAAAAAACTTTGATTCTGACAAAATTTATTCGGTATTTGTAGGGTAGGTTTCGCCGGCAAATTACCCGTTCTTTTTATGACTACTGAAAAAGGACTTGATGTGCAACTTGTATTTTTCAAACTTACTTTAACTGCAACTGAAAAAGTACCGGTTTGAGAAACGGTTATGCTGCCCGTATTTCCACCGAAGATATTTCCGCCGGCATCTTTCCAAACATATTCAACTGTAGCACCTGTCGGTAATACGTCCGTTAATTTTCCGGTAAGTGTAGCTGTCGGTGACGTACAACTAATATCGCCGGAACTGCTCGCTTGAACACCGATATTTAAAACAGTTAGTTTAAAATTTACTGTGCTGTCGCAACCATGAATAGATTTTACGGAAAGTATTTTTGAATAACTGCCGGTGGTTGTATAGGTTTTTCCGTCGTAAATAAAATTAGTAGTCGCACAAACAACAGTATCAAAACTGCCTGTTGCCGCCGCGTAATTTTTAAAATGCAACGTAACTATACTGTCGCAACCTTGTGCTGTTTTAAAAGGTATGGTGTAATCACCGGGCGTTAAATAAATTTTTCCGGAATAAGTTATGGAAGTTCCGATACAAACCGAAGTGTCCAAACTGCCCGTCAAAGTTTGCGCAACTGAAATATGTAAAGCTACAATGCTATCACAACCTTGA
>JAYTIA010000474.1:0-10421 GCA_043732145.1 Saprospiraceae bacterium | reverse complement strand
TATTAGATACTTTTGCGAACGGCAATAACGGACGTATTTATCACGCAATTATGTACGGTAAAAATGTAATGGGCAATTACGCAGACAAATTAAGTTATGAAGAACGTTGGCAAGTGATACACTACATCAGAAGTTGTCAAGCAGAAGCTAAAAAATTGGATTATAACGAAAAACACAATGATTTCCGTCCGCTTCAAGGGATTTCGGATTCTTTGTATCAAGTAACAATTGCAACTAAAACTTCGGTAACTAAAGCTGTTACACCGGCAGTTAAAAAAACTGAACCGACAAAAGCAAGTAACGCTACGGAACATAAAAGTCGTTAAACATATTTGCGTACAAAAATTTACGCGCATCAACTTTTTAAAAATTTAAATCTTTTCAAAAGTTAGTTAAAAGATAATAAAAAAAATTGCCTGATAGCTGATTGCTGACGGCTGATAGCTTAAATATAAGGTATGAAACAATTCACATTCGAGCCCAAGCAAAGAACATTTTTAACCGGATTCATGACACTCGGAGCCGTGTGTTTGGCGGCATCTTATTTTATTGATCCAATTGGACCGGAAAACGGACATACCCGTTTTTGGACAAATTTGCTGCAAAATTCGGCATTTTTTACGCTCATCTCTTTCACCATCACATTCGGATTAGCAGCTACTATGACAGCTTATGCTGCTTGGCATATTGCTTTCAAACGTGTGTGGGAAGCTATGGCCATGTTTTTACCGATTGGTTTGCTCGGAATTTTTATTGTCTGGTTGGGTACAGTTTTGGGCTGGCACCATTTATACATTTGGGCGGATGCAAAAATTGTTGCAAAAGATAGAATTTTAACGGGTAAAGCCGGGTTCTTAAATATTTGGTGGTATCTGGGGGCTATTGGTTTCGGTTCACTTTGGTATTATTTTGCAACGTTATTACGTAAATATGCTTTGGCACAAGATAATGATTCGGATACTACGGTGTATCCTTGGTATCAACGCGCAAAAGTTTGGGCGGCAGCTTTCTTACCGATTTCCGGTTTTACGAGCGCGGCTGCAATATGGTTGTGGCTTATGTCAATTGATCCGCATTGGTATTCTACGATGTATGCTTGGTATGTAACGGCAAGTGCTTGGGTGAGTGGTGTTGCAACAACTATTTTATTATTGATTTATTTGAAATCAAGAGGACAATTCAAATGGGTGACGACGGAACATTTACACGATTTAGGTAAATTTTTATTCGCTTTTACGATATTCTGGACTTATTTGTGGTTCTCTCAGTATATGCTTATTTGGTACGCCAACAACGGTGAAGAAACGACTTATTTTCGTTCGCGTATGGGTAACTATCCGGTACTTTATTATGGAAATTTAGTAATGAATTTCGTTTTACCGTTCTTGATTTTGATGCGTAACGATACCAAACGCAAGTTCGGTACACTCGCTTTTTGTTCTATCATGATTTTATTCGGTCACTGGTGGGATTTTTTCCAAATGGTAAAAATCGGTCCTTATGAACGTGTATTGACTGAACAAAAAGCTAAATTACACCCTATCGAGCACGGCACAGAAACAAAAGTAACTTCAGCCGTCAAAGAAGCCGGCCACGAAGTAAAAGAACCGGTGAAAGAAAACGGAAAAGCGGGTGAGAAAATAGCACAAATCGGCGATAAATCGGAAGCTAAACATGAAACACCTACGATGGGTGAAATAGAAAAGACACATGAAGCAGGCGAAAAAATTGAAAAAGAAGGGACTGAATATGCAAAATCATCTTTAAATTATACGGCTCAAGATGAAAAAGGTTTAGAAAAAATTAATGAGGAAAATTATTTCCATTACACACCGGATATGACTGCCGGGTACGGCATCCCCGGGTTTTTAGAATTAGGAACAATGTTGGGTTTTTTGGCACTCTATGTTTTCGTTGTGTTCACGTATTTGGCAAAAACACCAGTATTAGTGGAAAAAGATCCGTACTTGGAAGAAACATTGCACCATCATTCATAAATAATGTACAATGAAAAATGAATAATGTACAATTTTTTAAGACTTGGTTTTTTAAGATTCGGTTATTGTTCAAACATTTTTTAGAAAAATTATAAGCTTGAATTATTTAGAAAAATTCAAAATAAAAAGTGTGTTTAAAACGCTTTATAAAGAAGATAAAGCGTCGTAAATTTGTACAAAAATTAATAAGAAGAATTAACTATAAGATAAATGACAACATTACTCGTACTCGGCACCGTCTTATTATTAATAGTAGTGTCTACTCAGATAGGTAAAATTAGTGAACTCACAGCCAAAATTCGCGGTGAAGAATCTGTTCAATCGGATAGAAATAATTCCAATGCTATTTTAGGCTTGTTTTTCTTGGTAGGATTTCTGATTTTTTGTTTCGGGACAGCTGCTTACTACTATAAATATATGTTGGGTTACGGTATCGAATATGCTTCGTCCGGTGCCAGAAAAATTCAAGGTTTATTCAATTGGACTTTGTTTTTTACAGGCATTGTTTTTGTACTTACGCACATCGCCTTATTTTGGTTTGCCTATAAATATAAAGGCGAAAAAGGACGCAAGGTGTTATTCATGCCACATGACAACAGATTAGAAGTTATTTGGACGGCTATTCCGGCAGTCGTTATGTGCGGTTTGGTTATTAGTGGTCTTTGGGTTTGGAATGATGTCATGAAAGATGTCGGTGAAACTGAAAATGTTTTGGAAATAGAAGCTACCGGTTATCAATTTGGGTGGACAATGAGATATCCGGGAGCGGATAATGCTTTGGGCACAAAATATTTTAGAAATATTACGCCCGGCGTAAATGATATTGGTGTTGATTTCAACGACGTTAAAAGCCAAGATGATATAATCCTTGCCGGTTCGGAAGAAATCGTAATACCGAAAAATAAAAAAATACGTGTCCGTATTACTGCTAAAGATGTATTGCATAATTTTTATTTGGCGCACTTCTCTACTAAAATGGATGCGATACCGGGATTGCCAACTTATTTTGTCTTCACGCCAATAATGACTACAGAGGAATATCGTCAAAGTTTAAAAAATAATCCGGCATACCAAGAACCGATGGATCCTTCGGAACCTACGGGACCGAAAAGATGGGAAGCTTTTAATTATGAATTAGCTTGTTCAAGATTGTGTGGTAAAGGTCACTTTTCAATGCGTCGTGTTGTGAAAGTAGTCAATCAAGATGAGTATGACAAATGGGCTGCAGCACAGAAACCTTTTTTTACTGAAAATATTGAAGGTAAAGTTGAAGCGGGTAAATACTCTTGGTATAAAGGTGAAGCTCCTAAAACTGCCACGCCTCAAGAATTTTCTGCAACTTCATTAGAAGCATCTAAAGCGGGTGATGTTTTGGATTTGAATCACGTTTTCTTTGCAACGGGTTCTTCTACTTTGACACCCGAATCCACTAAAGAATTAGATTTAATTGTTGAAGCATTAAACAAAAATCCTAAAATGACTGTTGAAGTGAGTGGTCATACAGACAATGTAGGTGATAAAGCAAAAAATCAAATCTTGTCGCAAGAACGCGCAAAAGCTGTTGAGGCTTACGTAGAAAAAAAAGGTATTGATACAAAACGCATTGAATCTATCGGTTTTGGAGATACTAAACCGATTGGTGATAATAGTACAGATGCAGGTAAGCAATTGAATAGAAGAATTGAGTTTAAAATATTGACAAAATAAAAGATAAAGTACAAAGTGTTGAGTTGAAGTACGTTTAAATTGACTTCACATTCTACTTATTGACTTCATACTTCATACTTAAATAAAAAATTTTTAACAATGGAAGCTGCTGAAATTAAAAACAGCGTTTTAGCTGTACCGACACAAGACGGCGTGGTATATCAGGATGCCGAA
Source organism: Saprospiraceae bacterium (assembly GCA_043732145.1). GTDB lineage: Bacteria > Bacteroidota > Bacteroidia > Chitinophagales > Saprospiraceae > JAAFJT01. The sequence goes on along the minus strand of JAYTIA010000474.1, from coordinate 6,543 downwards.
ATACAAATCCAAGAAACAGGTTGGAGTGATGGTTTTCACGATCATCATCACGGCGATAAATACCAATCGGGATTTATTTCTACATATATTTTCAGTACTGACCATAAAATGATTTCTAAACAATTCCTAGTTACAGGAATTATTTGGGCGATCATTGGAGCCGGTATGTCCATTATTTTCCGTTTGCAATTGGGTTTCCCGGAGGCAAACTTATCATGGTTGCGACCGCTTTTGGGTAAATGGATAGTTGTTAATGCTGAAACAGGCATCGGTAAACTCGATACAGAGTTTTATTATTCATTGGTGACCATGCACGGTACTATCATTGTATTCTTCGTACTAACAGCCGGTTTGTCCGGTACTTTTTCAAATCTTTTGATTCCTTTACAACTAGGAGCGCGTGATATGGCTTCAGGTTTCTTAAATATGCTTTCGTATTGGTTCTTTTTCCTTTCGGGCATCGTAATGTTTTATTCTCTGTTTTTAAGTACAGGCCCTTTTTCAGGTGGTTGGACTGCTTATCCGCCGCTCTCTGCATTGCCGGAAGCATCTGACGGATCGGGCGCGGGCATGACATTGTGGATTGTGAGTTTGGTTTTGTTTGTAGTTTCCGTTTTATTAGGCGGTATGAATTACATCACAACCGTACTCAATTTGCGCACAAAAGGTATGACACTTTGGCGGATGCCTTTGACTATCTGGGCGTTTTTAGTAACAGCTATTTTAGCCTTATTATCGTTTCCGGTTTTAGCTTCAGCATTTTTCTTATTGATGTTTGATAGAGGTTTGGGTACATCATTTTATTTGAGTGATATTTTTATTGGCGGTAAAGCGTTAGATCACGTTGGTGGCAGTCCTATTTTATATCAACATTTATTTTGGTTTTTAGGACATCCGGAAGTATATATTATTATTCTTCCTGCTATGGGTATTGTATCGGAAGTACTTTCTGTTCACGCGCGTAAACCTATTTTTGGCTACAGAGCGATGATTTATTCGATATTGGCAATCGGATTCTTAGCTTTCATTGTTTGGGCGCACCACATGTTTATGTCGGGTGTGAATCCGTTCATCTCGAATTTTTTCGTGTTGTTTACATTAATAATCGCCGTTCCATCGGCAGTTAAAGTATTTAATTGGATTGCAACCATTTACGGCGGTAATTTCAGATTTAATTCTGCTTCGCTTTTCGGTATAGGTTTCGTATCTATGTTTATTTCGGGGGGATTAACGGGTATTTTCTTAGGTAATTCAGCGATTGATATTCGTTTACACGACACCTACTTTGTTGTTGCTCACTTCCATATTGTAATGGGTATAGCGGCATTCTTCGGTATGTTCGCCGGTATTTATCATTGGTATCCGAAAATGTATCAAAGGTTTATGAACGAAACGCTTGGACAAATACATTTCTGGGGAACTTTCATCGGTGCTTACGCAATTTTTTGGCCTATGCACTATATAGGATTGGCAGGCGTGCCGCGTCGTTATTACAGTTTCGATACTTTTGATGCTTTCCGTCATTTTAGCGGTACAAATGAATTTATTACTGTATCAGCTATAGTTGTATTTGCTTTACAAATTTTATTTGTAATAAATTTCTTTTGGAGCATTTGGAAAGGTCGCCCTCAAACAACAAAAAATCCGTGGGATGCTAACACGCTTGAATGGACAACGGAAATACATCCCGGTCACGGTAACTGGGGGGATAAATTGCCTATCGTTAATCGTTGGGCTTATGATTACGGTAAAGACGGGATTGACTATATTCCGCAAATTATTCCGGCAAGAGAAGGCGAAGAAACAGATCATTAATTAAGTTGACAATTGACAATTAAGAGTTACAAACGTCAAAATTATCAATTGTCAATTGTCAACTGTCAACTAATAAAAGATGTCTCTGGAAAAAGTTGAATCGATACGGTGGTATGCGATTTTAATTGAAAAAATAAAAGACGTAGGAGTTTTAATGAAGTTTAAGTTGTCATTGACAGTCGTTTTTTCGGCAGTGATGTCCTACTTAATCGCATTAAGAACGCCGACGGATTATAATAATGTTTTAGTGTTGTTTTTGGGTGGCTTATTAACAGCGGGCGCTGCGAGTGCATTGAATCAAGCAATTGAAAAAGATTACGACAAGTTGATGCCGCGCACAGCGAATCGTCCGGTGGCAGCCGGCAGAATGTCAATGTCAAGTGCCGTATTAATTGCCGGCATTATGAGTTTGGCGGGTATCACACTTTTATCTTTTTTTAATCCACTGACCGGTTTCTTAGGCATGATTTCTTTGATTTCTTATGCCTTTGTTTACACACCGTTAAAGCGTGTATCAAACGTAGCGGTTTTATGGGGTGGTATTCCCGGTGCATTGCCTATCGTCATAGGTTGTACGGCAGCACAAAACGGTGTTTTAACAACTTTGGCTTTAGCATTGTTTGCTATCCAATTTTTTTGGCAATTTCCGCATTTTTGGGCGATTGCTTGGTTAGCAAATGAAGATTATAAGAAAGCCGGATTTAATTTACTTCCCAATAAATCGGGAGCGCTCGATAAAAGTGTCGGTAAATCGGCGATGATTTTCGCGCTTTTATTAATTCCTTTTAGTGTAATGCCTTATTTATTAGGTGCAACCGGAAAAATTTCTGCACTGCTTTTAGTAATTTTGGCTTTGGTTTACGCTTTCTTCGGTTGGAAATTAATGCAAGAATGTTCACGCAAAGCAGCTTTGACATTGATGTTTATGGCACTTGTTTATTTGCCGGCTGTTTTGTTTATTTTGTATTTTGATAAAATAAATTAGTATTTAGTTGTTAATTATGAGTTATCTTCTTTTCCGATACCGATAATTCGCCATTAGCAACTGATAACTAATAGCTAATAACTACAATATGTCACTCGCATACAGTCGCAATAAAATTCATCCTTATAAATTCATGCTTTGGTTGGGTTGCGGAAGTATTACCATGATGTTTGCGGCTTGGACAAGTGCTTATTTAGTACGCCATGCTGCGGGAAATTGGTTAGAATTTAAAATTCCGACTATCTTTTTCTTGAATACTTTAGTGATTTTAGCAAGCAGTGGGACACTTCAATTGAGTTTTAATGCTTTTAAAAAAAACCAAGAAAAAACGTACAAATCGTTATTGATAGTTACCTTTTTTCTCGGTATAGTTTTTATTGCTTTACAGTATATAGGTTGGAATGAACTTTTTAATATAGGTGTACCATTTAGAAAAAATCCTTCGGGCGATTTCTTTTACATACTCACTTATTTTCACGTAGGGCATTTGGTGGCAGGTATAGCGATTTTACTTTTAGCAATCTATCATGCTTTTAGTTTGCCGTTCAAACCAACACAAAAACGCACTTTGCGCTTTGAATTAACACTCACCTATTGGCATTTTGTAGATTTTTTGTGGGTATATTTGCTTTTATTTTTAATAACGCAATCTTAATTGAAAGTTGAAAGTTGAATATTATTAATTGTTCATTTTCAACTTTCCACTTTCAACTTTCAACTATAAAGCGATGGCTTCAAATACTTTATTAGAACACGATGTACCTCACGAAGAGGCGGAACAGTTAGCGGCAAACGATTTATGGCAAGGTGGTAATGAACCTTTTAAGGCGAGTTACGGTAAACTTATGATGTGGTATTTCCTTTTATCTGATGCATTTACTTTTGCAGGGTTCTTAATTTCTTATGGTACATTGCGATTTAGTATGCCGACGTGGCCTGTGCCGGATTTTGTTTTCCGTGCATTTCCGGGAGGATTTCATCATGCACCACTCATTTTCGTAACTGTAATGACGTTTATACTTATTGTTTCATCCGTTACAATGGTAAGAGCTGTGCAAGAAGGGCATCGCGATAATAAACGCGGTGTTGTATTTTGGATGATGCTCACTATTCTGGGCGGTGCGTGTTTCTTGGGTTGTCAAGCATGGGAATGGACGACTTTGATTAAAGGCGAAAATGTAAGTGTAACGCGCAATCCGTTTGGTCGCCATGAAACTGCCGGTACTTATTTGACGGATATACATGGTGTGCCTTATAAAGATATGAGTAAAGCGGAAAAATTCGCAGTTCACGAGGGATATTTATTGGAACCTATGGAAGCCAACGGCGAAGAAGTGCGCGATGAAGAAGGTAATTTAAAATTTTTTCAAAGACCATTTAAAACTGCTGACGGAAAAGAAAGTGTAGAACAATTTGGACCTAAAGCATTCGGTGCTTTATTTTTCTTCATCACCGGCTTTCACGGTTTTCACGTTTTTTCAGGTCTCGTGTTTTTGTCAATTATCATGTTAAATGTGGCAAGTGGTGTTTATGCACGTCGCGGTAATCATTACGAAATGGTTGAAAAAATCGGTTTATATTGGCACTTTGTGGATTTGGTCTGGGTATTTGTATTCTTAGTTTTTTATTTACTATAAACTGTTGCGATTAAGAATTTTATTTTAAAATTCTTAACTATTAACTCTTAATTCTTAATTCTTAATTCTTAATTTAGAAATGGTTACTCATGAAGAAGGTATAGCAACGGTAAAGCGCGGATTTTATTTATTGGGCGCAATTACGTTATGTGAAGTGGGTGTCGCTTTACTTGGCAAAGGATATTTAGTTCCTGGCGTGACTTTGCCTTGGTATATCATGTATGTCGCAATGATTTCAATGAGTTTGTACAAAGCTTACTTTATTGTAAAATTTTTCATGCACATGGGATACGAAGTACGCGGTATGGCTATGAGTGTTTTATTGCCATGTGGTTTACTTATTTGGGCAATTATCGCGTTCTTTCAAGAAGGCAGTTCGTGGGGACATCGCAGAGAGCAAATTGAAAAGAAGAATGAGCGCGTTGTTCAACCGATGAACAAATCTACAGGTATGATTTACTATCCGAGTTCAAACATAAAAACAAATTTGAACTAAAAAATAAAAAAGCGGGATATGATAAATGTTCCGCTTTCTTTATGAAATAAACAATGAAAAAAGAAAAAAACCTGTTCACGACTATTGGCATAATTTGCGCTATTCTTTTATTCCCACTTGTTTCACTTTTTGTTAATATAAAAGGATCAAAAGATGGTAATACTTTTTTCTCTGAACTCAGAAAAAATTTAGGAACATTACCGAATTTTTCCCAAAAAGATATTCACGGTAATTTACAAACCGGTGCGGCGATACGCGGTAATATGATTTTGTTTTCTGTTTTACAAAATCAAGGTGCAGACTCTGTTATCAGTGTTTTGAAAATTATAAATAAAACAGATCAATTTAGAGAAGAAGTTGATAATTTTCGTTTAATTACGTTTTATGACTCATTGAACATCGATAAAGCTAATCAATTGGAGGCTCAAATTTCTGCAAAAGACAAGGAACGGTGGTTAGTATTGCCGATGAATGATTCGATCAAAAATATACATCTGCCGACTGATTATTCAGTAGCACTCATTGATACTTCCGGTATTATTCGACATTTTTACGATACGCGCTTGTTGCCGGAAAAACAAATGCTTGTTCAACATTTAGCATTGATGCCGATAAGAAAGAAAAAAGATGTGATAAAAGTAGAACAAAAGAAAATGTGATAAGAATTTTCAGAATTACCGGAATTTATAGAATTCCGATTAATTCTGAAAATTCAGAAAATCTTAACTCAAAATGACAAATTTTACAGATTCTGAAATAAAAAAATTAAATGTTTGGGCAACAATCGTCTCTGTTGTCGTGTTGTTATTAGTAGCGGTAATGAGACAAATTCCGCGCTTTGATTTAGGTATTGATTTTTCGTTTTTACCTGCTGTTTATTCGGTGTTGAATGCAAGTGTAGCTGTTGTGTTGATTATTGCGCTTAATCATATTCGCAATAAACGCATCGCACAACATAAACAATTGGTGACAACGGCGTTGATTATGTCGTCATTATTTTTAGTAATGTATGTACTTTATCACATTACATCACCGGAAATAAGATATTGCGGGACAGGTACAACGCGCAGTATTTATTTTTTCTTGTTGATTACGCACGTGAGTTTAGCAGCTATAAGCTTTCCATTTATTTTGTTCACTTATATTCGCGGATTCACTTCACAAATTGAGCGACATAAAAAAATGGCACGTTGGGTTTTTTGGGTGTGGTTATACGTGGCTATTACCGGTCCTATAGTTTATTTAATGGTGCGTCCTTGCATGAATTGAAAGTATTTTTAAAGGTTGTTTTTAAAAGTTTTAATTTATGAAAACCATATCAGGTCTTTTTTTTAAATCAGTGATTGCTATCTGTTCGTTGCTCTTGATGACGACAGATATTTTTGCACAGTGCGCTGCTTGTCGAATTGGTTTGGAAAGTAATTTAAAAAACGGTGGCACTACCGGCTCGGGGATTAATTTAGGTATTTTATATCTTTTGTCAACCCCATACCTCATCGTAGGCGGTATCGCTTACGTGTGGTGGCGCAACAAAAAAAAAGCTGAAGAACATAATTTACTCGAAGGTTTTTCCGAAAATTAAATTTCAATTAAATGTTTTTTCAAAATAA
>JAYTIA010000473.1:0-4048 GCA_043732145.1 Saprospiraceae bacterium | reverse complement strand
TTGTGATCAAATTGAAAAAACTTTTGCTCGATTTGACAAAAGATAAGAAACGCTTTTAAAAAATACAAAGATGATGAAACCAATTTTTTTATTGCTTTGCGTGATTTTGGTGAGTTGTAAAAGTACAAGTACAGATACAACCGATGAGACAAAGAAAATAAATACCATTTTAGATGAGTGGCACGGTGCCGCCGCACGCGCGAATTTCGATAATTATTTTCAATATTTTTCGGAAGATGCTGTTTTTATTGGTACAGATGCGACAGAAAATTGGCATAAAAAAGAATTTGGAGCATTCGCAAAACCTTATTTCGATAAAGGAAAGGCTTGGAGTTTTACACCACTCGAACGACATATTTTTTTTGATAAAAATACACAAACAGCTTGGTTCGATGAGTTATTAAACACCCAAATGAAAATTTGTCGCGGTTCCGGTGTATTGGAAAAAATTAACAATGAATGGAAAATTAAACAGTACGTCCTGTCTATGACAATGCCCAATGATAAAATAGAAGATGTTTTGAAATTAAAATCTGTGGAAGAAGATTCGATAATTAGAACACTTCAAAAGAAATATTAAAACAAAATTAAAAAAATCACCTCATAATAGCAATTCTCAAACTAAACTCCCCTCAAAAACATTAGAATATTGGAACTCCAACTCATCCAAAATTTCAAACACTTGCGATAATTCCGGTTGCGTGACCAATCTTGTACGATAGGGTTTAATGTTCGGTAAACCGCGCAAATAATTGGTGTAGTGCGGACGTGTTTCAAAAATCGCTAATTTTTCTCCTTTCCACTGCACAGCGCGGCGAATATGTTTCCGGATCGCTTCAACACGCTCATGAATTGTCGGCGGGTCTAAAGTTTCACCGGTGGCGAAGAAATGTTTTATTTCTCGAAAAATCCAAGGATTGCCGATAGCGGCGCGACCAATCATTAACCCGTCAACGCCATATCTATTTCTGTATTCAAATGCTTTTTGCGGAGAATCAATATCGCCATTGCCAAAAATCGGAATCGTCATGCGCGGATTTGCTTTTACTTGTGCAATCGGAATCCAATTCGCTTCACCTTTATACATTTGTTGGCGCGTGCGTCCGTGAATTGACAACGCTTTAATGCCGACATCTTGCAAACGTTCTGCTACATCAATAATATTTATCGTGCTATCGCTCCAACCTAAACGCGTTTTCACCGTCACCGGTTTATTTGTTGATTCAACGACTGCTTTTGTGAGCGCGACCATTTTCGGAATATCTTGTAACAAACCCGCGCCCGCCATTCTGCAAGCGACTTTCGCCACCGGACAACCGAAATTAATATCAATCACATCCGGATTAGCGGCTTCAACAATTTGCGCCGCTTTAATCATAGACTCTAGTTGTCCGCCGAAATATTGAATACCGATGGGGCGTTCGTCATCAAAAATATCCAGTTTTTTTAAACTTGATTGCGCATTATAAATCAAACCGTCACTCGAAATAAATTCCGTGTACATCATATCCGCTCCTTGTTCTTTGCACAAAGCACGAAACGGCGGATCACTCACATCTTCCATAGGTGCGAGTAAAAGTGGAAATAAACCGAGTTCAACGTTGCCGATTTTTACCATAAAAATTTTTTAGACTGCAAAGGTAATCGTTTTTTTTTAAAAGCCGGACGATCAAACCCAATCGAAAACAGGAGAATAAAAATAAAACAGCTTCAAAATTTAAGCATATTTAAATTTATTTGGTAAACCGGAACAATCTCTTTACTTTTGCGTTGTAAAAATAATTAAAAATAGTGTTCACGGGAGCGGTAAATTAGGTAATTTTCAAAAAGTCGATTCATTTTTTTCTCATACCGATTTAAAAATTTATCAGGCGTAGCGGCAATTAAAAATCTGACATTTACTATAACTTTGTTGATTAACCCGTATTCGACAAAAAGTAAATAAAAGTCTATCCCTAATGCTTTCCTATCCAAGAATTAAAAATTACGATTTAAGACTTGCAAGACTTAATTCGTAATTTCTAATTTTTGTTCTCTTCTATTCATTGTTGAAACATTCGAATTTTTCCTACGCTATTTTATACGGCGTTTCAACACAGAAAAAATTATAAATAATGGGAAAGCAAATTCCATTGAGTACTTCATTTCATTTGCCCGATGGCAGAGAAGTGATTTTAGAAACAGGCAAATTAGCGACATTAGCGAACGGTTCTGTAGTTGTAAAATGTGGTAACACGATGTTGTTCGCTGTTGTGACGGCAGCATCAAAACCAAAACCGGATCCGGAATTTTTCCCCTTATCCGTTGATTATCAAGAAAAATTTTCGTCAGCGGGTCGTATTCCCGGCAATTTCTTTCGCCGCGAAACAAAACTGAACGATTACGAAATTCTCATCTCGCGCATCGTTGACCGCACATTGCGTCCGTTGTTCCAAAAAGGATACATGAATGATACGCAAATCATACTAAATTTAATTTCCGGCGACAAAGATACACTGCCCGACACTTTTGCGGCGTTGGCGGCATCGGCAGCTTTGGCTGTGTCGGACGTGCCACTCGAGCATTTAATTTCTACGGTGCGTGTTGCTAAAATTAACGGTGAATTTGTAATCAACCCGACCGTTACGGAATTAAAAGATGCGGATATAAATATCATCGTCGGCGGACATTTGAACGACGTAACAATGGTTGAAGGTGAAGCTAAAGAATGTCAAGAAAAAGATTTAGTTGAAGCAATTAAAATCGGCCACGCTGCTATTAAACCGCAGATTGAAGCGCAAATGGCTTTAGCAAAATTGGTTGGAGAAAAAACCAAACTAGCTGTACCTGAATCAATTGAAGATACGGAGTTGTTGGCTGAGATGACAACTTTGATAGGCGATAAAATTTCAAACGTTGCACGTTCTGCCAGTGCAAAACAAGAACGGAAAGAATCTTTCTCAGCTATTGAAACCGAACTTTTCGAAGTATTAAAAGAAAAAAAAGGAGAAGCCTTTACATCTGATGTAGCTAAAAAAGCAAAAGTTTATTTCGATAAAATCAAAAAAAATCAAGTGCGTGCCGTTATTCTTCAAGAAGGCGTTCGCTTAGACGGTAGAAAAACAGACGAAGTGCGTCCGATTTGGTGTGAAGTTGATTATTTGCCTTCTGCACATGGTTCATCTATTTTTAATCGCGGTGAAACGCAAGCATTGACATCATTAACGCTCGGTACAAAACTCGACGCGGCGATGATTGATACGGCTTTGCATTTGTATAACGATAATTTTTTACTACATTACAATTTTCCGGGTTTCTCCGTTGGTGAAGTAAAACCGATGCGCGCACCGGGCCGTCGTGAAGTAGGTCACGCGAATTTAGCCGGACGTTCATTACGTCAAATTTTACCGGAGACACCTTACACAATACGTATCGTTTCCGATATTCTTGAATCCAACGGTTCATCATCTATGGCAACGGTTTGCGCCGGTTCAATGGCTTTGATGGATGCGGGCATACATATAAACGGTCACGTTGCGGGTATTGCAATGGGTATGATTACAGAAGGAGGAAAAATTGGCGAAGGTTCTAAAGTCGCTATTCTTTCTGACATTCTTGGCGACGAAGATGCACTCGGCGATATGGATTTCAAAGTAACCGGTACCGTAAACGGTATTACCGGTTGTCAGATGGATATAAAAATTGACGGTTTGCCGTTTGAAATGCTTCATCAAGCCTTAACGCAAGCCAGAGAAGGGCGCATTCATATAATAGGTGAAATGAACAAAGCTATCTCAGTTACTGCTGCTGATTTGAAACCACACGCACCGCGTGTTCACGAAATTATTATTGATAAAGAATTTATTGGCGGTGTCATCGGACCCGGCGGGAAAATTATTCAAGAAATGCAACGTATGTCGGGTGCGACAATCAATATCGAAGAAAAAGAAGGCAGAGGATATGTCAGTATTTACGCGCCGGATAAAGAAAGTATTGACAAAGCGGTTGCGCGCATCAACCAAATCGTTTATGTAGCACAAGTGGGCGACGAACACACCGGAAAAGTAGC
>JAYTIA010000472.1:0-10504 GCA_043732145.1 Saprospiraceae bacterium | reverse complement strand
CGGTTAAGTTATGATCAGATTGGAACATTTTCACCATTTTATCTGTCATTGGACCGAAGCTGCCATCAACGTTTAAATCATATCCGATTTGATATAATAGCGTTTGTAAAACATAAACATCCTCATCATGCGAGCCGATACGTATTGTTGTCATAAGGAGTCAAAAATTAGATTTTTAATACAGAGTAAATTAAAAAAAAGATGCGTTCAGTTATTGAAACAAAATTACATCTTTTGTTGGGAAAAATTACAATTAGGTTTTAATTTTTTTAAGACGGTGTTTAAAAAGTCTAATGCCGTTTTGAACAGGCTTTCAGCCTGATTAACTTTTTATACAGCCCAAAATATGTTTCACAATACTTTCAGCATGGACGCGTGAGTTTTCTATAAACCAAACGTGTGTATCCATACCGCCGCAAACTACGCCGGCGAGATAAATATTCGGCACGTTACTTTCTTGCGTTTCCGTATTATATGCCGGATGTAATTTTTCGTCGTCGGATAATTCAATACCGATTTTTTTCAAAAAATCGAACTGAGGTTGATAACCGGTTGCTGCAATCACAAAATCATTTTCTATGGTGACAATACTTTCCGGCGTTTTTATATCCACTTCGTGCGCACGAATCGCTTGAAGTTGTGCATGAAAATAGGCTTTTATCGTTCCTTCTTTTATTCGATTGACAATATCCGGTCGCGCCCAATATTTAACGCGTGAACCGATTTCTGCCTCTCGAATTATCATCGTTACATCGGCTCCTTTTCTGTAAGTTTCTAAAGCAGCATCAACGGCAGAATTATTCGCACCGACAACAACTACTTTCTGCTTGAAATAAAAATGCGGCTCTTTATAATAGTGCGTCACTTTTGGCAAATTTTCTCCTTCGATATTCATTAAATGCGGCACGTCATAAAACCCGGTGGCAATGATAATATTATCGGCAATATAGGTTGATTTATTTGTTTTTATTTCGTATTGTGTAGAGACGCAATGCATCGCGTCTCTACGTTGAATGGATTCCACGGGTTCAAATAATTTTATATTCAGTTGGTGTGATTCTGCGACCCGCCGATAATATTCGAGTGCTTCACTCCGCGTCGGTTTTGCATTATTGGAAACAAAAGGCACACCGCCGATTTCTAATTTTTCTGACGTGGAAAAGAAAGTCATGTTGCTCGGATAATGATACAACGAATTAACGAGTGTTCCTTTTTCTAAAATCAAGTAAGTTAAGCCGGCGCGTTTTGCTTCCAATGCGCAAGCTAAACCGATTGGTCCGCCGCCGATGATGATGATGTTGAAGTTTTGCATGGATTGTATATTTTTATAAACTCCGGCATAAATGCCGGAGTTAGTCATGCAATTTTTTTTTGACTAACTCCGGCATTTATGCCGGAGTTTTCGACAAAGATAAGACCATTGTTTATTTTTCCGGAATTATTTAAACGCCCTAACACGAACTGAACTTCATCAAAAATTATTTTTTTCTCAATATGTTCATCGCCGGTAAAAAAATTTATTAACTTTGTTCAAAATACCGAAAATTATGTTTGAACAAACTTTTAAAAACATTGATGACCTCCTTTACAAAGATTCCGGAGCGGATAGTGAACTCGATTATATCGGACAAACGTCGTGGATAATGTTTTTGCGTTATCTCGATGAATTGGAACAAGACAAAGCTGATGAAGCGGCACTGCAAGGTAAACCTTATAAATTTATTCTCGACGAGGCATTCAGTTGGAATGTTTGGGCGATGCCGAAAACACCGGACGGTAAACCGGATATTCATAAAGCATTGACGGGTACGGATTTGGTGCAATTCGTAGATCAAAAATTATTTCCGTATCTCGCGGGTTTTAAATTGACGGCGGATAATGCACAAACGATTGAATATAAAATCGGCGAAATTTTCAGCGAACTCAAAAATCGTATACAAAGCGGATTTATTCTCAGAGATATTATTGAATTGGCGGATGAATTGCCTTTCAGAACATCGAAAGATAAACACGAGTTGAGCCATTTGTACGAAACCAAAATTAAAAACATGGGCAATGCCGGACGCAACGGCGGACAATACTACACACCGCGTCCACTCATTCGCGCCATGATTGAAGTCATTCAACCGAAAATCGGTGAACGCATTTACGACGGGGCTTGCGGCAGTGGCGGTTTTTTGTGCGAAAGTTTTGAGTATTTAACCCGCAACAGAGATGCACTCACTACTACCGATTTAGAAACGCTGCAAACAAAAACTTTTTACGGCAAAGAAAAAAAGAACCTCGCGTATGTCATCGGTATCATGAATATGATTCTGCACGGTATTGAAGCACCGAATATTATTCATACCAACACCCTCAGCGAAAACATTCGCGACATTCAGGAACGCGACCGGTATAATGTCATACTCGCCAATCCGCCGTTTGGCGGTAAAGAGCGACCGGAAGTGCAACAAAATTTCGATATTAAAACCGGCGAAACAGCTTTTCTTTTTCTGCAACATTTTATAAAAAGTTTGAAAGCAGGCGGCAGAGCGGCTATCGTTATTAAAAATACTTTTTTGAGCAACAGCGATAATGCTTCCGTCAGTTTGCGAAAACATTTACTCGAGTCGTGCAATGTGCATACAGTTTTGGATATGCCCGCCGGTACTTTCACCGGTGCGGGTGTAAAAACCGTCGTTTTATTTTTTACGAAAGGCATGCCGACAAAAAAAATCTGGTACTATCAATTCGATGCCGGCAGAAGTATGGGAAAAACAAACGCGCTGAACGATGCCGATATGCAGGATTTTATCGCGCTGCAAAAAACAAAACCGGAAACGGAAAAATCATGGTCAATCGTTCCGGATGCGTCGTATGATTTATCCGTAAAAAATCCGAACACGCCGGAAGTCGCCGCGTTACGCAGTCCTTTAGAAATTTTAGAAGAAATGCAAATGCTCGATGCCGAAACTAATGATATTTTATTAACGCTTAAAGATTTGATTGTATGAAGGATGGTTGGCAAATGAAAAGATTGGGAGAGGTGTGTGAAGTGATTGCCGGACAATCACCGGAAAGTAAGTTTTATAATGAAGATGAAAAAGGTTTACCTTTTTATCAGGGTAAAAAAGAATATGGCGAAAAATTTATCGGAGAGCCAACAACATGGACGACTAAAATAACCAAAGAAGCTGAAAAGGATGATATTTTAATGTCTGTTCGTGCGCCTGTTGGTCCAATAAATTTTTCAACTCAAAAAATTTGTATTGGTCGTGGTCTCGCAGCAATTAGAGCCGGCAAATTGATACACAAAGATTTCCTTTATAATTTTTTATTGAAACACGAAAGTGAGATTACCGGAAATTCGGGAGCCGTTTTTGATTCAATTAATAAATCACAGATTGAAGAAATCCAAATTTCAATTCCCCCACTCGCCGAACAACAACGCATAGTTTCCGTATTAGATGAAGCGTTTGCAGCGATAGACCAAGCGAAAGAAAACACGCAACGCAATTTGCAAAACGCGAAAGCCCTTTTTCAAAGCGAATTGAATTTTATTTTTACCAATAAAGGCGCGGGCTGGGTGGAAAAAAAATTGGGAGAGGTATGTGAATATGATAAAACTCCAAATAAATCTGATAATTTGCCTTATGTTGGACTTGAAGATATTCAATCAAATACAGGAAAATTAATTGGAACGCTCACACCGAGAAGCGTAAAAAGTTTGACTTTCCAATTTAATAATGAACATGTTTTATATGGAAGATTGCGCCCTTACTTGAATAAAGTACTACTTCCGGATTTTGAAGGACATTGTTCTACAGAAATTTTTCCAATTAAACCCAATAAAAATGTTTTAAATAGAAATTTTTTGTTTCACTGGTTAATTTCTTTAGAAACAATGTATAAAATAAATGCAACTTGGACGGGAGCAACGTTACCAAGAGCAAACATGAATTTAGTTTTAGAATTTGAACTTTATGTTCCACCCTTACAACAACAAACCCAAATCGTCCAACAATTAGACAAACTATCCGGCGAGACAAAGAAATTAGAAGCGCAATACGCACAAAAATTAAATAGTTTGGAAGCATTAAAAAAAAGCATTTTGGAAAAAGCCTTTTCGGGAGAATTAAAAACAACCGCGATAGCAGTTGAACGTGAACGCTCAATACGATGACACACGTTCAACCGCTAACGCGGTTGTAAAATTATTTTATATTATTCCCCGCGTTTCACGCGGGGCTATTCACGTTCAACCGCTATCGCGGTTGTTTACAGTAACAATTATAAAATTCTTTTAAATTGCAACACGATAAATTATTTCAACCATGAATGAACAAGAAACAAGAACTGCACACATTTTACCGGCACTCACCAAAGCCGGATGGGGAATTGTGCCGGACAGTCGCATCCGCGAAGAATTTCCAATCACCAAAGGACGATTAATCGGTCACGGCAAAACGGCAAAACCCGACAAAGCAGATTACGTTTTGCAATATCGCAACAGAAATTTAGCAGTTGTCGAAGCGAAAAGACGCGACTTACATTACACGGAAGGTGTAGGACAAGCAAAAGATTACGCCGAAAAATTGCAAATTCGTTTCACATACAGCACCAATGGTTTGAAAATTTATGGCATAGATATGCAAACAGGTATCGAAGGCGATGTAATGCACTACCCGAGTCCCGATGAATTGTGGCAAAAACTTTTCGGCGAAGACATACACAACGCACCCGAAAAAGAAAAATTAAAAGAAAAACTCTACGCCGTTCCGTTTGAAACAAAAAGCGGATTGAAACCGCCGCGATACTATCAAGAAAATGCGATTAACAGAGTGAGTGATGCAATAGCGGAAAATAAAAAAAGAATTTTACTCACGCTGGCTACCGGCACCGGAAAAACTGCCATTGCGTTTCAAATCGCGTGGCGATTGTACAAAGCGAAATGGAATTTAAAAGGCGCCGCGCAACGCAGTCCGCGCATTTTATTTCTCGCCGACAGGAATATATTAGCCGATCAAGCCTTCAGTTCTTTCAATGAATATGGTACTTTTGATGAAGATGCGTTAGTGCGCATAAAACCCACGGAAATTAATAAAATAAAAAAACCTGCTAAAAACGGCAATATTTTTTTTACTATTTTTCAAACTTTTCTCACCGGGCCTGACGACACACCGTACTTCGGTGCATACGAAAAAGATTTTTTTGATTTTATTATCATAGACGAATGTCACAGAGGTGGCGCGAATGACGAAAGTACTTGGCGCGTAATTCTGGAGCATTTCAGTCCCGCCGTTCAATTGGGTTTAACCGCCACGCCTAAAAGAACACAAAACACCGACACGTACAAATACTTCGGCGATCCGGTTTATATTTATTCACTCAATCAAGGCATTAACGATGGTTTTTTAACGCCATTCAAAATAAAAGAAATCAGCACAACCGGCGACGATTATATTTACACTTCCGACGATGAAATTATAGAAGGCGAAATCGAAAAAGGAAAAACTTATACACTCGCAGAACAAAATCGCGTCATCGAACTCATGGATATTGAACGCTACCGCGTTGAAACGTTTATGAATATGATTGATCAAAGCCAAAAAACTTTGGTGTTTTGTGCATCACAACTACACGCATTAGTGGTCAGAAATTTAATCAATATAGCCGTAAAAATAAAAAATGCAAATTACTGTCATCGCGTAACGGCAGATGATAAAGAATTAGGCGAGCAACATTTAAAAGAATTTCAAGACAACGAAAAAAGTATTCCTACTATACTCACCACCTCACAAAAACTCAGCACCGGCGTTGATGCGCCGGAAATTCGAAATATCGTTTTACTGCGTCCGATAAAACAACTCATTGAATACAAACAAATTATCGGTCGCGGTACACGTCTATTTGACGGCAAAGATTATTTTACGATTTATGATTTTTTCAAAGCCTACGCCAATTTCAAAGATGTAGATTGGGATGGTGCACCGCTTGAAATTATTTCTGATGATAAAATTATAAAAGAACCGAACGCCTATCTGATTACAAACGATTTGACGACAGCTAATGATCCGGAAATTGAACGCAAGGAGATGATACGTGTAAAATTATCGGATGGAAAAATAAGAGAACTGCAATACATGACGCGCACATCTTTTTGGAGTCCGGACGGCAAACCGATTTCAGCCGAAGAATTTTTGCAAAATATGTACGGCACATTACCGGCATTATTTAAAGATGAAAATGAATTGCGCGAATTGTGGAGCCGACCGGCTACGCGAAAAATTCTTTTGGAAGCATTAAGCGAAAAAGGATTTGCAAAAGCGCAATTGGAAGAATTTCAAAAAGTATTAAACGCCGAGAACAGCGATTTATACGATGTGTTGGCTTATGTAGCTTTTCATTCTAAAATTATGGTACGCACAACTCGCGCAGACAATGCAAAAATTCATTTAAAAAATTACGACGCGAAACAGCAAGCGTTTTTAAATTTTGTTCTGACGAGTTACGTGCGTTCCGGTGTGTATGAATTGGATGAAGAAAAACTTTGGCCGCTCTTGCAACTTAAATACAATGCTATACAGGATGCCAAAAAAGCAC
Source organism: Saprospiraceae bacterium (assembly GCA_043732145.1). Taxonomy (GTDB): domain Bacteria; phylum Bacteroidota; class Bacteroidia; order Chitinophagales; family Saprospiraceae; genus JAAFJT01. The sequence continues at coordinate 3,919 of JAYTIA010000472.1, read as the reverse complement.
TCGGCAATATTGATGCGATTAGAAACACTTTTATCAGTTTTCAAACTTATTTGTATGATAACAGAATAGCGATTTAAATCACTAAGATTAGCGACTTAAAGCTAAAAAGAAAAAATAAAACTTTTTGTTAGTTGTGGAACTTTTTAATTTGGAGTGCTGTTATGTTGTTATGTTTTAGATTTTATTTTTTTTAATAATAAAAAATTTTCTTCATCAAAGTACCCGCTTAAGTATATGCTACTACAAAGTTCAGACAAAAGTCAAAGCACCAATAATTTTATAAATAGTGAAGCAAAAGAAAAATTCACTAATAATTATAACCAAACTCAATCCCTATCTCTAAATATTTTTGAGATTGAGACATCAAGGGATAGTGTTCAAATTTGGGTAGCTCCATTAGAGCAAGGTAAGTTAGCTGAATACGAAAATAACTTCAAAGATTTTTACTTTTACAGAAATAGAGATAAAATCTACTCTTGGGCATTAATAAATTCTGCATCATCAAATTTGCCAATTGAATTTGAAATCATTGAAATTGCTAAACAAAACGATACATTAATCTTCAATAAAATATTAGAACAAAGTATAGTTAACTTCTTGAAAAAAGGAAATATTAAACCTTTGAAATACTCATCTACATGGGAATATGAGCTTAAAGACGGAAGTCAAAGTTTTCATAGTTTACTTATTCAACCTGTTCTTCAATTTGCCCTTTACCCGCTTTTCTCTTTAAAATCAAAAAAAATAATTTCCGCTCTTTCAATAAAAACGTCTCAAAAATATAAATTTACTGATTCCGAAGATCAAATAAAAGCTCAAAATGTAGATACAAGAGACTGGAAACGAAATTGGGAAAATAAAATAATTGGACATCGTTCAAATGCAATTAGTTATGCGAGAGCAACAAATCAATATAATCAATTCAATAAAATTGATACTGAGCGAGCAAAAGATAAATATGCTTACGATGAGTTACTAAAATTCTACAACAATTTTAATCAGTATATTAAATCAAAAATTTTTCTTCCTGATGGGCTTCAAGTAACTGAATTTCTATTTCACAATCTTGAAAATTCTAATTTCAGTTCTGATGTTATAGGCAAGCCAAATTATTATTATTATCAAGGAAGAACCGGTAGCGGTATGTTTAATGAACGCCTTAAAAATCTCAAGCCTTATAATTTTGACAAATTTTCAAATGATACAACTATAAATATTTTAGTCTTAACCCCGACTATTCATGAAGGAACTACTGACGAGTTTTTAAACCGTTTAAAAAACACACTTGTTTCATACTTTTATTTAACAAAAGTAGTCTTTGATATTCAGTTAGTGAACACAAACCAAGAAACATTCTCTGATGTAATTGATAATAAAATACAGCGTGATGATTATAATTTAGCAGTAGTAATAATGGCTGAACAAGACAAACGTTTTCCTATTCCGCAATCACCATACTATACTTCTAAAGCGCGTTTACTGAATCGGCGAATTCCTACTCAAAAAATCTTAATAGACACTATGAAAAAACAAGACTATAACGATACGATGCTTCACGCGATTGCTTTAAATATATTTTCTAAATTAGGTGGTATTGCTTGGGTAGTAGAACAAACTCAAAAAGAAAAAATAGAATTGATAATAGGGATAAGTTCAACAGTTGATAGCTATAAAAATAGACTTATTGGGTTTGCCAACGTTTTCGATTACGACGGTAATTATTTAATAGGTGATTGCAGTCATTTAAGTACAAAAGAAACTTACTTAGATAACTTATTGGCATATCTTATTAATATAATTTCGGAAATAATCAAAATTAAAAGTGTCAGCGTAGGAGAGAATATCAGGTTGATTTTCCATTTGACTAAAGAGGCAGGAAAGAAAACTGAAATAAAAGCGATTGAAGAAGCGATTAAACATTTTTCAGATTATAAAATTCAGTTCGGCATAGTTCATTTAAGTTTCAACCATAATTTAAGAATTTATGCAGGAAAAGGTCAGGAAGATGTAACACGAGGAACTTTTATTCAAATTTCAACCCTACAAGCTTTGCTCCACTTTGGAAATAAAACAAGAACTCCCGTCTTGGCTCGATTAGATCAACGTTCTACTTATAAAGATATTTACGATATTTCTAAACAAGTTCTATTTTTTACCCATTTATGTTATCGAAATTTCAGTCCTGCAAATGTACCAGTTACTATTAAATATCCAGCACTTATGGCAAAACTAACATCCGAACTTATGCAAGTTGATAGATGGAACGAGAAAGAATTAAACAAAATTAAAGATTTGCCTTGGTTTATATGAAACTTCTAATTAGTGAAGAAATAGCACAAAAAGAAGTACAACTTCTTGCTAAAGCGAATGATAAAGAGAAATGTTTTTATTATTTCCTAAATGGGAATCCAGTTGAGTTTCAACTACCGAACCACCACAGTGAGATTGACAAAGTTTGTTTCAAGGCTTTCTCTAAAAATCATTTAAGTGATGTAACTAATATTGTCGAAAGATATAGACAAATGAACATTGGTAGAGGCATTCATTTTACATCAAACTTGATGAATATTTGCGCTTTTGCTCTATGTACTGAAAGTGTAAAAGAAGTAGAATTAAAAACCTATTGGCATAATCATGGACTTTTTGAACAATTCATTATTACTCAAATATTTTCGGATTTTCCTCCTCCAAATAATGAGCCTAAAACAGAGATTGATAAACTAATTAATGTTGTGTTTGTAAAAAAAGAAATTGAAAACAGTACAAAATTGATGATTTCATTGATAGGGAAATGTACGGAATTAACGGAGTTCTTTGTAATTCAGAAATCATTTCAAAAAGTATGCGAAATTCATCCGAATTTAGAAATTGAGAAAAAGTATGAAGTTCTCTCAAAATCTTTTAATAATATAAAAAAGAAAAAGACGAGATTTGTTCATTTTATAATGATAACTATAATAATAGCAATCGCATTTGGAATTAGACAGTTATTTGTTCAGAAATGGGATGAATGGAAAATAGAACCTAATTTAGCAGTACTTGGTGGTGTAGTGTTATTTTTAATACCATTGATTGAAAAAGCACTAAATATTAATCTGGGTACAGAAAAAATTCTTGATGGATTGAATGATTTATTATTTAGATTATTTTTTCCTAATTGGCGTAAAATCCAACAAGTTATTGAATCCGAAAATTAAAATAAATTTAGTATATAAATCTATATATTTTAAAACTTTCATCGTAGATTCTGAAGGATTATTGAACTTATGTAAACTAAAGACTTAGTTCCTAAATTAAAACAAAAAAATACGCACGAATGATTTTTACGTCATCGTGCGTTTTTTTTATTGCAAATTAACTGCTTAACCAATTAACCAATTAACTAAATTTAATCAAATTTTACATCTAAAGCTAAGCCGCGTAATTCGTGTACCAATACGTTGAAGGATTCAGGAATATTCGGTTCAGGTAAGTTATCTCCTTTAACGATCGCTTCGTAAGCTTTTGCGCGACCGCTGATATCATCAGATTTAATTGTTAAAAGTTCTTGTAAAATATTGGCTGCACCGTAAGCCTCTAAAGCCCACACTTCCATCTCACCAAAACGTTGACCACCGAATTGCGCTTTACCACCTAAAGGTTGTTGCGTAATGAGTGAGTAAGGTCCGATAGAACGGGCGTGCAATTTATCGTCCACCATGTGCGAAAGTTTCAAGATATAAATGATACCAACTGTTGCTTTTTGGTGGAAACGATCACCCGTTTCTCCGTCTTGCAAATAAGTTTGACCCAATTCCGGTAAACCGGCTTTTACCATCCATTCGCCAATCTCTTCCAATTTTGCACCATCGAAAATAGGTGTTGCGAATTTTACACCGAGACGTTCACCTGCCCAACCCAAAACGGTTTCAAAAATTTG
>JAYTIA010000471.1:0-4088 GCA_043732145.1 Saprospiraceae bacterium | reverse complement strand
CTTTGGCTAAAAAATCTTGAAAACGTTTTTGCAACTCTTTATAATAACGCATCATTTCGTGTCCTTCTTCCGAAACAATTGCGCCACCGCCACTGCTCCCACCCGTTTGCGTTATTACGATCGGGGTTTTAGTTTGCGCGTTCATCGAGTTAATCATTTGCCAAGCTTTTTTATATGACATACCCATATTTTTTGCCGCTTGATTGATTGAACCGGTTTTTTCAATTTGTTCTAATAATTGCAAACGTCCGGGACCAAAAAACCTCTCTTCTTCGCCGACAATACGCAATGTCGCGTTTAAATGGAGATTAGAGTTTTTAAAAATTTGACTTAATGACATAAAATTTTTAAATCAATGTATTTTATTTTTACCGTGAAAAGTCTGCAAGATAAAGGACTTTATCGTTTTTCGTAACTACTCTTGTATTATTTTGAAGTTAAAATAATACGTGAGTAGTTACCTTTTAAAACAAAAAAAGTCCTCACAAAAATATGTGCAGGACTTAACTGTAATAGGAACATGAAGGAAATCTTTTTTAACTGACAGTTTTCAATGGACTTACTGACAATGGACAATGGACGATGGACAATTAAAAATATTCATTATAAATAACTATTGACTAATAAAAAATCATTTTCCATTATCAACTGTGCATTTTCCATTGTCAGTAATCCCATTGTCCATTTACAAATTTTTCAATTTTAATTTTATATCATCCGTCGTTATTTCTGTCGGCGTAATTGATACGTTAGATTGAGCAGACAAACTCGTTAAAGTCTGTGTACCGAAATAGTATTTTCCTTTCAACATACTCAGTACGACAATCATCGCTGCTTTATCCGGCAGCCCTTTTGAATTTTTTGGCACCGTAAATACGCGTTTTGCCGGATCACCTTCTAATTTCAACACCATCATCATATCTTTGTAAACGACATAAACAGCCGCGTTTTGGTTGGAATATTCCGTGGGCAATTTTACCGAAAAGTTTTTTGTCAAATTTGGGTCGTTGTAAAAACGATCGCAATTGACAAAATTAAAACGGTCGAGATATATGTGAAATATAGTCGAGTCGCCCCTGCCACTTGTTTGAATAAATTGTTGAGTTGAAGGCAGCGTATAGGGTTTCCAATTAAAAGAAGTACGACCGTCATACTTGCCATCGAAATAAGACATCGGAGCGGTACCATCAAATTTACCTTGATAAGATACGTAAAGTTTAACTTCAGGGCTTGCAAAAGTTACAGGCACCCCATTTTGCGAAATGTGTACACGCACCACGCCACCTGAGACAAGCGGTGTTCCATCTGAGACAGTCGGCAAATCATTTAAAATTAAATCGGTTTTTGTCGTGAGCAGTTGATATTCTATATTTAATTTACCTTTACAAGGCGCGCCATTTGGTTTTTGGAGAAAGCCTTTTCCCGGACAGCTAATATTCACCATACCCGCAGATAAATTTTTAGAAATATTGCCACCATTATCCGCATCTGTAGAAGTATCTTTTAACATCGGTGAACGCAGCGTGTCTATCATTTTTTCTATATCCAATAATTGTGTCGTTGAAGAATCACGCACCGGCAAAGTCGATAAATCAAGAAAAACTGCCGTATCTTTTTTTATCGGAATAACTGTCGTCCCCGTCGGAATAAATGTATCTGAATCTTTTCCGCACGCATTTATTCCGACAATTAATGCTGTCAGAAATAAAATTATGAAGAAATTTTTTATAAAACCGGAATGTATCATTTTTAACTTTTGTTTCGACTTATAAAAATAAGATACGAAAACTTAAAAAAATGCTGCTTATCGTACAATTAAAAATTAATTCTTAGTTATTAATTATTTAAACCACCCCGTTTTATCCAAGCATCAATTTTATTAAGTTGACACGATGAAAATTTTGCCCCACTTTGCGGCATACTTACATAACCGTTTAATTGTGCTATTGAACCCCAAAACCTGCCACCCTTAAGCGAATTTTTTATTTCAGTATAGTTTGATAATGAAATACCACCTTGTAAACTCACTTGATTGTGGCAACCTTGACATTGATTTTGAATTAAAGGCGCGATATCTACAGAAAATTTTACCGAAGTTGTATCACAAGTGCCATAAGACGGATTATAAGAATTATTTTTTGCACCTTGATCAATCCATTTTTTTTATCATGGCAATTTGTGTAATCAACATACTTCTGCCTTGCGGCATACTTCCGTTTGCCATACTTATGTAAACGGCACTGCCCGAACTGCTTCCGGCTTTTAATCCGACACGTATGATATTTGCGTAATTGTCTAATTGATAACCCGAGCGTTTTGATGTGGAATTATGGCAACCCGAAAAAGCACAATTAGATACAAAAAGTGGCAGCACATCAGTAAAATAAGCCGTATCAGCATTACATGGTGTTCCTGTTAAGTCTACTTGTTTTGTAGTTGAGTCTTTTACAATTTTCGTTGTGTCTGTTGGCGTGGTAGTTATACCGCTGTTATCCGGAGTTACCACCGGTTGATGTTTACAGCTAAAAAACAGGATTATAATTATTGAAATCAGTATGCTTTGTTTCTGTATTGACATTATTTAATCTAAAAAAATTCCTAAAACTTCCATTTCGCGGTGGCATTAATACCGAAATTAAAATAAGTTTGCGAAAGCGGATAAGCATTTTGTGTAAAAGAGGTTAAGTAATAGCGCACACTCGGTTCAATGCCGAAGAGCAAATGTTCATCAACAGCTTTGTAAACGCCTATACTGCCGCCGATATAGCCGCCGATATTTTTTTTGAAAACATCTGTAGCTGAATTGCCGGTTTGATTTAGCAATTTAAAATCAGTACCCGCAATATCGGCTTTTCGCCACGAAGAAATATTAAAACCGCCGCCGACTTTCAGCATTACTGACCAATTATTTTTCAGAATTATGTCGTAACCAATTTGAATGGGAATGTTTAAATCTGAATAATGATTATAGCGCGTTTTTCTGAAAATACCGTTAGTAATAATTTTTTCTGAAGTATCGCGCAGTCCGGTTGTCGGGTCAGTCGTCACCGTAAATTCTACTTTACCGACACCTATACTATCGAACCTTGCCATTTCGTTGATCACACTGTATAAAATACCGGTGCGCAAAACGATACCGTTTTTAAATTCGTATCCGACACCTGCACCGGAAGTAAAGGCATATTGCGGACGTTCAATTGTGTCGCGAAAGTTTCTATAATCTGAAAAATCTTTACTTTTTGCTGTTAAATTGCGCATTACATACCCCGGTCCGGCAAAAGCATCTATGAAAAAACCTTTGTTTGGATTAAAACGTGTTTGAGGTCCGAATGTCGGACAACCGTCTCCGGGTCCGTTGCACGGCGATACAAAAGTATTTTTTACAATAAGAAAACTTGTTTTAAGCGGTAAAGTATTAATCGTTAAATTTTTACTTAAAACATTTTGGTTTATAACGTCGTCGTGTTTTTGAACGACGGCGACGGTTTTCGTTCCGTTAATATATATCGGTTCGTTGGCGTTTTCGTTAACAGTTTTATCAAATAACTTAGGTGTTAAATTATTTTCACTATTTGTATTCTTATCAATTGCTCTCAAATTTTCGGAAGCATATATAGTCAGATTATCATTTATTTTTTTCGATGCCAACGGATTTAAACCACGTATTTTAGAATTAATAAAATTTTTATCCGCATTTTTTTCTGAATTTGGAATACGTTTTTCGGATATTTTTTCTTCAGAATTTTTACTTTGTTCTTTATTGATACGCGTCGGGTTATTTTCATTAACATGATTGTCGGTATTATTTTCCGACATGACAACAAAATCTTTTTTATCGGAACTTTGTTTTTTAACTTGTTCTTTAATGGGTTCTATACGCTCTTTTTTATTATAACGAGGCAAAAGCGATTTTTTAAATGTACTCGTTGTTACCAACATTCCTAAAAATAAAAGTAAAAGCAACCCGAAAAGGCGACGTGCCGATCCCTGCTGACGCAATTCCATCACACGGGCAAAAGAATTATGCGGCACTTCAGAAGCGTAGTTGTTTAATTTTTCTTGTAGGTTTTCTTTATCAAGTACTTCTT
>JAYTIA010000470.1:0-4088 GCA_043732145.1 Saprospiraceae bacterium | reverse complement strand
ATAACCCGCGTCATCAACCAAGTAATGGCAAAAGTTGTGCAATTGCCGATATGTAAATAACCGCTCGGTGTCGGTGCAAAACGGGTAGTAAGCCTCATTTAATTGACAGTTGATAATTGACAATTGACAATTATTTTTTCTTTATCAACTGTCAATTGTCAACTACTAATTATTTTCGTTGTCAACTGTCAATTGTCAATTGTCAATTAATTTACTATTCTCTCAAAAAATCCAATTCCTCGCCGGCATTTAATTTGACGATGACGGACGGTTCATTCAAATCGGTGTTTTCATGCTTATATTTTACTACCAAATCAACGCCTTCTATAATTTCCGATGAAACGGCTTTAAAATTTTTAGGAAACTGACTACCGTGAATGTTCGCAGAAGTGGCGATAATCGGTTTGCCGAATTGCTCAATCAGTTCTCTGCAAAAAGCATCTTGCACGACGCGAATAGCAACACTCCCATTTTTTGATAAAACATTCGGCGCAATGTGAAACGCTTCGTCGTAAATAACCGTTAAGGGACGTGAGTGATAGAGTAAAAGCGTTTCGATGCGCGGATGAACGTGTACTATATATTTTTTCAGCATCTCGACAGAACTCACTAAAGATACTAAGCCTTGTTCTTTTTTTCTTTGCTTTAATGCTAAAACTTTCTCCACGGCTTCCGGATTAGTAGCATCGCAACCGATACCCCAAATCGTGTCGGTAGGAAAAAGAATTGTACCACCGGTGTTTAAAACATTCAATATTTCGTCAAATTTTTCGTTTTCAAGCATACATTTTTATTTTGTTTAAATCTTCATTATATTTACATTCTGAGCCACGATTTTTATGATTTTCTAAATTAGAATCGTTTTTATTTTGAAAATCATAAGAATCACGATTTTAAACGTAAATATGTACTTCTTGTTTTGAATGACTCGATGATTTTTATGACAATAATCAAGATAATTCTAAAAATCATAAGAGTTATAGTTCAGACAATTTTTTATTTTCGAGCAAGCGTTTAGCCATTACATTGTCTCTTTATGGAAAAAAAAATTATTTTTACTCTGCAAAATTTTTGACTCTTGGACAAGATAAAAAAAATCTTACTTTTTGTTTTACTAATAATTCCTTTCTTTGTGTCGGCAAAACATATTGTCGGCGGCGAAATTACATATAAATTTAAAAGCCGCAACGGTAATAAGACAACTTTATCTTTTACGATGAAGATTTATCGGGATAGTCTTTCCGCTCTTAACGGAGTAGGTACTCCCGGTGCGCCATTAGATGATCCGGCTTCTATCAGTATTTTTCTTAAAAAAGCAGGCACACTTATTACGACTTTTAGTCAACGTTTACAGTCAACAACCCATGTAAATAAAAATTCGCTTCCATGCCTTATTACTTCAAATGATGTAGTTGTTCAAGAAGGTACTTATGCTTGGGATCAAGACTTACCCGATTTGGCAGATACAACCGAGTCTTATGTTGTTGTTTATCAAAGATGTTGCAGAAACTATGACATTATCAATATCTACAATTCTAATAACGTAGGTGCTACCTACACAGTTGAAATTACACAATATGCTTTGACAAATAAAAACAACTCCCCTGACTTTAAATCTTTCCCGCCTTTACTTTTATGTTCGGGTCAGCCAATAAATTTTGATCACGGTGCAATCGATATTGAAGGCGATCAGTTAGTATATCGTTTTTGTCAACCAATTGCCGGCGGCGGTCCCGGTATGGGTGGTGGAGATAAATGTAATACACCATCACCTATGCCGGCTTGTTATCCACCCGATGGGCAAATTTCTTTTAAAACGCCTACTTTTTCTTACGATATACCGCTCGGAGAAGGACCGACGATTGACCCGAATACCGGTTTAATTACAGGTGATGCACCCGCCGTAGGGCGTTACGTCGTTTCTGTTTGTGTTGAAGAATACAGAAATGGCAGACTGTTAAGTATTTTGCATCGGGATTTTCAATTTAATGTTTTTTCCTGCGCGCGTGTCGTTGAAGCGATGATTAAAGCAGATACTGTTATTAAGGCTACGAGAACTTATGTCATACAAGCGTGTGGCGCAAAAAATGTAGCTATATCTAATTTAAGTCTAGGTAGAGATCATGTGAATGATTTTCGATTTCAAATAAACATTCCGAATGATACAATTAAATACTCGACTTGGGAACCGACGATTAATTTTCCGGATACCGGTGTGTATAAAGGTAATTTATTTTTAAATCCGGGTACGCAATGCGGTGACACGATTAATATCTTATTTAAAGTTTTTCCGAAAGCGCAAACGAATTTTTCTTATACCTACGATACGTGCGTGTCCGGACCTGTAACTTTTAAAGATAAATCTCATTCCGACGGCGGTGCGATAAAATCATGGTTGTGGAATTTTTCTGACGGCAGTCAATCAACAGTACAAAATCCAATACATCTGTACAGAACGCCCGGAATAAAAAATATTACTTTATTCACGCAAGATGTGAAGGGTTGTAAATCAGATACAACTGCTAATATAAATTATGAACCCGTGCCGGCACTAATTGTCATACAACCCAGTACGTTTCGAGGGTGTACGCCGGAAAAGGTTTTTTTCAATAATTTATCGTTTCCGATTGATAGCACTTATGATATAAAATGGACTTTCGGCGATTCGGGGGTTAGTAAAGCAATAAGCCCGACGCATATTTATTCGACACCCGGCATTTACGGGGTGCGTTTAGATATTACTTCGCCGATAGGATGTAAAACGAGTAAAAGTTTTCCGGATTGGATAACTGTATTGCAAGGAACTAAAGCAGATTTCACTTTTACGCCGACAAAAGTTACATCGCTCAATAAAACAGTTAATTTTATTGATAAATCTGCTTTCGCCTCGCGTTGGACCTGGAATTTTAATTTGAAAGGCACATCATTTTTTCAGAATCCGGTTTATACTTTTCAAGATACCGGATTACAAAAAATTCGACTCATCACCTCCAATCAATATTGTAACGATACGATTGTGAAGTATCTCGATATTGAACCGGTTGTATCTTATTTTTTGCCAAACGCATTCACTCCGAATGATGATGCCGTGAATGATTTATATAAAGGGGCAGGACATTTGGACGGTATGCTCAGTTTTAACATGAAAATTTGGAATCGTTGGGGGGAATTAATATTCGCAACGACTAACGCCTTGGAAGGTTGGAATGGCAGAAAAAATAATTCCGGTGAACCTGCACCGCCCGATGTTTATATTTGTGTCGTCACATACATCACGCCACGCGGAGAAACAAAAGAGTTGAGAAGTTATGCGACGTTGGTGAGATGATATAATTAACCACAAAGACACATAGAAAACATAGATTTACAAACTATGTTTTCTATGTGTCTTTGTGGTTAAAAATCTTTTATTTAAAATCAAATTCAATTGTATCTCCGGGTTTTACTTTGCCTTCTTTTTTAGGATTAATTTTATCCGAATTTTTCTCAGGTTCCGATTTTTCTTTAACTTTCGGCGTTACTTCAAGTTCAATATTCGATTTAGAACGCGACATCACATTTTTTATTTCCGATTGTTTGATGTCTAATATTTTTTGATCGCTCAATCTGTTACCCAATGCTTTCCAACCTTTTATATCTATAAATTCGCCCAGTGACACTTCGCCGCCGTGAATTTTTTTCGATCCCTCTTTCAACATATAAGTAATCACCGGATTGTCTTCAACGGAAGCGAACAACAACGCCGATTTTTTATGGTCGGTGATAAAAGAAAAACGTTCGTTGATTTTAGTCGTTTCAATTTTAAAACGTTTTACCATCGTCCATTCTTTGTGTCCGTCAAAATGCACAGCAGTTACGATTGTATTTTTTTCTAATTTACCGAGATGAATAAATGTATTCCCGTCAAATTGTTTCACGCCATCTGGTTCTATGATTTCATAAGAACCATCTTTATAAACGACGAGTATTGTATCGCCGGTATCAAATTCGCCGAGTAAACGCCCGCGTTCATTGTCGTTGAGTTTGCCGACAATTTCATCAAAAAACCATTTTTTTGCGCCGAGTGTAGACCGACCGACTTCTTTTTG
>JAYTIA010000469.1:0-4093 GCA_043732145.1 Saprospiraceae bacterium | reverse complement strand
TATAATGAGTCACCCGTTCTGGAAATGTTTTATAGTTTGTATTTGTCGTGCAAGTGATAAAGACCGTGCGCCCAAGTTTTATAAAGTTTTAAAAATACTTAAAGCCGAAGGTACTATGGGCGATCTTGATGATGGACCGGACCAAAATCCGTTAAATAAACAAATGGTTGAACAAACTATATTGGATTTATTACCAGTTCGCCTTTTTGATTTAATAATTACACACAATGCTCAAGGAGAATATACAAAACATCTTAGGCATGAAGAAGTAGGTAAAGCCGTTATTGAACTTTGGCAGACTCAAAAAATAATGACACCTGAACTTTGGACGTTTGCTTATGAAGACGGCAATAAAACATATTTCCCGAAACCTATAGAAAAGGCAACTATTCAAAGCAAATTTACGAAAAAGATTTGGCTTCAGAAATATATGCTCATGACTGATACTTACGGATTTGGGAAAGAAAGTTGGGAAGCACAAACAACGCCAAAATCAGAAGCATTTTGGCAATTTAAAAAATAGGAAAATGTTTTGTAACGTTCCTTAGCATTTTTAAAAATAATTAATCGAATGTTTATACAAATCTCTATTTCTACAAATCCGTTATTTAAAAGTGTTATCGAAAAAAAAATCGTGTTTTTAATCGTGTTTTTACTCATAACATTTTGCGCTTTTTCTCAAAATAAAAAAATTACCCTTAATACAACCGATACATTACCGTCCCCCTACGCAACTAAATCAGCCATGAATTTTAGTCATGTAATAGGTTGGAAAAACGGGAACACGCCAAAGGCTCCCGACGGATTTAACGTAACAAAATATGCCGAAAAATTTGAAAACCCGCGTTGGATGTATGTAGCAGCAAATGGTGATGTATTAGTGGCAGAAAGTAATTCGAATCACACTTTGTTAGAGAAAATTGGCGGATGGATATTAGGTGCATCAAAAGCAAACAACTTGAAACATAGCGTTGACCGAATTACGTTATTGCGAGACACTAATAACGATGGTGTTCCCGATTTGCGCACCACTTTTTTAACTAAACTCAATCAACCTTTCGGTATGTTGGTTATCGGAAATTGGTTGTATGTGGCAAATATAGATGCTGTCGTGCGTTTTCATTATCAAGCCGGACAAACCGTAATTACAGAAAAAGGAGAAAAAATTTTGAGCTTACCCGGAGGAAGACCACGTCACTGGACACGTAACCTTATTGCCAATGCCGATAACACAAAAATCTATGTTGCAGTCGGTTCAAATTCAAATGTCGGTGAAAAAGGAATTAAGAATGAAGTTCGACGCGCCGATATTATTGAAATAAATCCCGATGGTTCCGGCGAACGCATTTACGCGAGTGGTTTACGAAATCCGGTAGGTATGGGTTGGGCACCGGGTACGCAAACACTTTGGGTGGCTGTGAATGAACGCGATGAGTTAGGAGATGATTTAGTACCGGATTATCTTACGAGTGTAAAAGAAGGCGGCTTTTATGGTTGGCCCTATTCTTATTTCGGACAACACGAAGACCCGCGTGTGAAAGAAAAAAGACCGGATTTAGTTGCAAAAGCGATTGTACCGGACTTGTCTCTCGGTTCTCATACGGCTTCGTTGGGCTTGGCTTTTTATACTCAAAAATCTTTTCCGATAAAATATCAAAACGGCGCTTTTATTGCACAACATGGTTCTTGGAATCGTAAATTGTTGGCGGGTTATCGCGTGGTTTTTGTGCCGTTTAAAAACGGGAAACCCAACGGTGAACCGGAAGACTTTCTTACGGGGTTTATGGTTGATGCACAAAAAAAAGTTTACGGCAGACCGGTAGGAGTAACTGTAATACCTGACGGCTCAATGTTAGTCACAGATGATATTAACAATATTATTTGGCGCGTGAGCAGCGTATCGAAATAGAAAAATATCCAATGAGTTCTCCAATGTGGTTAAGACTTCATCTTATTTATGTCAATTACTACACAAATTACCTGGCTTTTTATAATGTCAATTCCGATTGCTTGCATTGCTTGGACTGTAACTCATGAAGCAATATTTAGTGAACCGAGAGACTACTGTGCTGAAAAAAGCCGAAACAGTAAAACGCTTTTTGAGAGAAAAATCTTTTACCTTTTTACTTGCGAATATTGTTTTAGTCATTACGTTACGCTGTTTTTTATCTTTTTAACCGGTTATAAATTACTAATAGACGATTGGAGAGGTTACGTTATTGCAGAATTTTCATTGGTCTGGATCGCAAACATTTATATGAATGTATTCGCATTGATTCGTCAAGAAATTAAAAAAGAAAAAACCGAGATTGAAGCGATTGAAAAAAAATTAAAAAATTGAATTGATAATTTTCATTGATAAATATTGGGTATGAAAGTGTTGGTACTCTACGATTATCCGCCTTCGCCCGGAGGTTTAGCAACTCAGGGCGACCTATTATATAAAGGTTTACTTGAGCTGGGCGTTGATGCACACGCAGCGCATTTCGAATCTGCTCAAGAAAAAGAATGGTATTACCGTTGGTTTGAGCCGGACGTTGTTGTTGGTGTCGGTTATTGGGGACACACGCCTCAATTGATATTGCATCCGCAACGATACGGTGTGCAACCTGTGCCTTGGTTGGTGGCTGATGGTTTTATTGCTAACTACCAAGAAGTTTTGAATGCACTGCCTTTGATATTAGTTACATCGCATTGGGTGAAAGAAATGTATGTCCGTGACGGTATTAAAGCTGATAATATTGAAGTATTACCTGTCGGGTGCAATACAGATGCTTTTCGACCTTACAAAAAAGATGACCCGAAAATTTTAGCGGTGCGCGAAGCCTTAGGTATTTCGCCTGAGCAATTGATGATTCTCACCGTTGGTGGCGATGCTGCATCGAAAGGTGCTAGAGAAGTGATGCAAGCACTTTCTATTATTGATACTAAAGCACCGGATTGGAAATATGTCTGTAAAGTTTGGCCGCAACCGCGCACTAAACTTCAAAATCTTGCTGATTTAGAATTGGCAAGCCAACTCGGTATTGAAAAAAATGTGGTGTATGCTACGAATACGATTTCAAGAGATTTTATGCCCTACCTCATTGCAGCCTGTGATATTTATGCCGCTCCTTCTAGATTAGAAGGTTTCGGTATGCCGCAAATAGAAGCAGGGGCGTGCGAAAAACCTGTAATAGGCATTGAGGCAATGGGGATGTTGGATACTTTGGTGCAAGGCGAAACTGCTTTTATGGCGGGCGTTGCTCAAAAAATTGTCGTCAATGAAGTTATTCTCGGAAGTGAATCCGGTTATGGAGACGACCACAAAGTTATATTCTCAGAACCAAGAACGGTAGATTATCGGGCGGATGTCCAAGATATTGCAAAATATATGCTCTTGCTCATGAACGATCCGGCTTTACGCGAAAAAATGGGCAAAGCGGCAAGACACCGTGTTGTAGAAAATTTTGATTATCGTATTGTTGCTAAAAGATTTGTACAAATAATGACAGATAAATTCGGGATAAAATAATAGCAATTTTCAATTTTAGTTTTTAGTTTTTTTTCAAAAGTTTTTTTTCAAAAGTTTTTTTTCATATTGAAAATCGAAACTCCAAAATCGAAACTCCAAAATCGAAAACGCTATGCACACCAAAGATTTGCAAGAAATTGAAGCCGGAAAAAATGCCGCACTCAAAGTATTAATTCATAATTCTCGCGGTACTTATGACGGGCTTCCGCGCACCGCAGGTTGGGGTTATCCGGAACCTTATACGCGTGATTTGATGTTTTCTATCTTTGGTATTGCTATTTCCGATAATAAAGAATTACTCGAAAGTATTCGGAATGTACTGGAAACATTAGCAAAAAATCAAACTGAAAAAGGACACATTCCTTCATTGGTGCATGATACCGACGATCGCGGTTCGAGCGATACAACGCCTTTGTTTTTATTGGGTGTGGGTATATTTAGAAAAAAAACAGGCGAAACTAATTTTTTGCACACTGCCGTTGAAAAAGCACTGACGTGGATGTCTTATCAAAGTCCATCTGATAGATATTTAGTAGCACAACAACCGACAAGCGATTGGCGCGACGAGCAATGGGTTTT
>JAYTIA010000468.1:0-4093 GCA_043732145.1 Saprospiraceae bacterium | reverse complement strand
GATCCTTCAACCCTACTCTATTGCGTTGAATGGCCTTCGTGATTTTTCCAATCGCTTCTTGCTGACCGACGACTAATTTTTTCAAATCTTCGCCCATGTTCACCAATTTTGTGTTTTCGGCAGCACCAACTTTATTCACCGGAATACCCGTCATCATCGCAACTACTTCGGCAATATCATCTTCTGTTACCGGATAACGGCGCACTTTTGTATCTTCTTCCCACTGAAGTTTTTCTTCTTCTAATTTTCTGCCGAGGCGTGTTTCCATATCGCGCAAATCGGCAGCTTTTTCATATTGTTGATTTTTTACGGCTTGATTTTTTTCTTCTTTAAGTTCTTCAATCCGTTTTTCTAAATCTTCAACGTGTTTAGGTACGTGGATATTTTTTAAATGCACGCGCGCACCCACTTCATCTAAAACATCAATCGCTTTGTCCGGCAAAAAACGATCAGTAATATATCTGTCGCTCAAAGTAACGCAAGCTTTAATCGCTTCTTCGGAATAATCCACGTTGTGAAACTCTTCGTATTTAGTGCGAATGTTTTGCAAAATATGAATTGTATCTTCCAACGAAGGCGGATTTACCATAACTTTTTGAAAACGACGGTCTAATGCACCATCTTTTTCAATATATTGGCGATACTCGTCGAGTGTGGAAGCACCAATACATTGTAATTCGCCACGCGCTAATGCCGGTTTGAAAATATTTGATGCATCGAGCGAACCTGTTGCACCACCCGCGCCGACAATCGTATGAATTTCATCAATAAATAAAATAACGTCACGACTTTTTTCCAATTCATTCATTATCGCTTTCATGCGCTCTTCAAATTGTCCGCGATATTTTGTACCTGCAACCAAAGCCGCTAAGTCGAGCATTACAACGCGCTTATTGAACAAAGTTCTGCTGACGCGTTTTTGAATAATGCGCAACGCTAAACCTTCAACTATCGCTGTTTTACCGACACCCGGTTCGCCGATAAGAATCGGATTGTTTTTTTTGCGGCGACTTAAAATTTGACTAACGCGCTCAATTTCAACTTCACGTCCGATAATTGGATCTAATTTACCTTCTTCAGCTAATTTCGTCACGTCTCTACCGAAATTATCTAACACCGGCGTGCGCGATTTTGTGTTGGCTTTTCTGTAACTGCGTGCATCGTCGTCGTCGTAATGTTCTTCGCTGTCACTCGCTGCTTGATTCAAAATTTGAGGCGTACCGTATTGTTGTTCTTGACGCACATATTCCATTTCTTGGCGGAAAGTTTCGTAATCCACATAAAAATTACCGAGAAGTCTTGCAATTGTACTTTCTTTTTGTTTTAAAATTGAAAGCATTAAATGTTCCGGTTGTGCTTCGTCGGTTTGCGTATCACGTGCTTCGAGTACTGTATATTTCAATACTTTTTCAGCTTGGCTGTTCAAGTTTATATTTCCGACGTTTAAGTGCGAACTAGGTCCGCTGTAACGTTCAATACTGCCTTCAACTTTCGAGCGCAAATCTTCTACATCCACTTCAAGAGAAGTGAGGACTTTAATCGGTAAACATTCTTTATCAATCAATAAGCCCAATAATAAATGTTCCGAGCCGATGTAATCATGTCCCAATCTGACAGCTTCATTTCTGCTGTGCGCCAAGATCTGTTTCACTCTTGGTGAAAATTTTTTACTATTCATATCTAAGGGTCCGTAGTTAATGACACTGATTTTAATACTTCTAAAAACAAATATCGGTGATATAAGTTTTAAAACAAAATCCGACCAACCTTTTTATAAAAAATTATAACAAATGCAGTCATCACATTTAACAACTGCTTAAAAAATAATGCCATACTTAAAAACGAGTAAAATTGCGACAAATTGTCACTTTATAACAATTATTGACTGACAATAATGGACCGGAAGTAACTATTAAAGTGCGTCGGTGATAGTTAGTATATTTGATAGTATGAATCATAAGTCCGTACATTTAGAAAATAAATTAGCTTTAAGAAACGATAAAGAAATAAGTTCTGCCGGTAAGGTTAATTATTTTACATTCATAAGGCTTATCTTTTGCGTTAAATTTTACCCAATGTTGTCATAAAAAATAAAAATTCTGATCAAAAAATAATTAACCTTACCGGCAGAACTTATTTCTTTATCATTTCTAAGTCAATTACGTTTTTAATTAGAAACAAAAATAAATAATTTTTTTTAATAAGTACGATTTTTTTTGTTTTTTTCAACAAGTTTATTTTGCACTGCGTGAGGCACTTTACTTTCAATTTTAGTTATTTTTTTATATTCATTTAAGACGCGCTCAGTAATTTTAATATTGTCAAAATCACTTTCCATTAGTTTTCTGGCATTGATTCCGATTTGTTTTACTAAGTTTGGATGTGTCATGCACAGTTCTAATTTTGCTTGAAAATCATAAGGCGTGTTTGCAATCAAAACATCTTCGCCGTCAGTTGCGTGAATACCTTCCAAACCCATTGTTGTGGTGATGACGGTACGTCCTAACATCATCGCTTCCAAAATTTTTATACGGATACCGCTGCCACTGAACAGGGGTACTAAAGATATCGGATGTTGTAACATAAATTCGCGCGCATCTTCAACCTCGCCGTGAAAAATGACATTTTTACGTTTCATTTGGCGCAACCAATCCGGCGCATTGCGTCCTGCAATATGTAAAATAACGTCTTTATTGTTATTAATCCAGACATTATCTAAAAACCATTTCAAACCTTCTTGATTCGGCATCCAGTCTAAAGAACCAATAAAGCCGATTGAAATATTTTTTTTAATACTTAGTTCTTGTCGTTTGTAATCGTGCCTATTTAAACCTACTGGAATAGCCATAGCTTTGCCGCGATAACCGAGTAATCTAAAAATTCGCAAATCACGTTCAGTGATAGCTAAAAGCAAATCGCATTTTGATAGGTTTTCGAGTTCAAATCGGCGCAATTTTTTGTTCAAATAATTCAAATACCAGCGACGCGGCGGAAAATCAGTGACTTCGGCAAAACGTTTCCATATTTCATGTTCGACGTTGTGTGTACGCAAAACAATTTTCGCTTTAGAATATTGGCGAATGATTGGAATGTATTGCGTTAAAAAAATAGTTTCTATTTGTACAATATCAAAATCCTCGCTTTGGAGTAATCTAATGAGTGCTTTTTCGTAGCGGTTATTGATAAAACGCGTTACATGATACGATTCTTTTTCAAAAAGATTTTTTAATGCGCCGATAGCTGTAATATCGTTATTGATAGGAACATCAATTATTTTTTTGTAAATATCCGTGAAACTTGTTGGCAATGTAGTTATATCAACGCGATGTTTACTTGTATTCATCGCCAACAGCGTTACTTCTGCACCTAATTTTCGGAATGATTTACTTAAACTCGTCACAGCTATTACTTCACCATCTCTGATTGGAAAAGGAAATTTTTTACAAACTTGGAGTATTTTCATACATTACTTTATAGTTTAGGCTTTGGAAAAATCTACTCGCAATGCCTACTTAATAGTTTTTAGGTAATTTCGTACGCATAAATTGTAAAAACACTCCAACAAAAATTGAATTATTTTGGTTTAAGCGTTAGAACACCGTAAAACTTCTTCAAGACGTAAAATAAATACTTATTCACTGAACGAAGTATATTGGACTTGTTAAATTTTTGTTTTTTTTGTGTCAACGCAATACTTAAGAGTTTTAATACGCTAAAACATTTACAATTTTTTGCACCGGAGAATTTTTATTTAATCGAAAAATGAAAGCAAACAATTGTGCGTTTCATTTTTAAATTTTTTAGTTTTCAACTCATGAGTATTCCCGTAAATTTAAAAATTATTCTCGCTTCTCAATCGCCGCGGCGTGCCCAACTCTTACATGAAAGTGGTTTCACACAAATTATTATTAAACCGACGGACATTGACGAAACTGTTCCGCCGGAAATTCCTGCGCGGAATGCGGCAGAGTATTTGGCTCGCAAAAAAGCAATGTTTGCACAACAATTTATAACACAAAATGAAATTGTTTTAGCAGCAGATACAATAGTTATTCGCGGAAAAAAAATGTACAATAAACCGGAAAATCGGGAG
>JAYTIA010000467.1:0-10552 GCA_043732145.1 Saprospiraceae bacterium | reverse complement strand
ATTTTAACGCAAAGAGCGCAAAGTTTTTCGCAAAGGACGCAAAGAAAATTTCAAAAACCCAATTCAAATCAATCCTTTTAACAACAGTGATTAATCGTTCATCATTTTTAAAACAATTTTCATCTCGTCCATTGCTATTTCAATATCATGTTCCGATGTGCGCCAATTAACAAAGGCAGCGCGAATACCTTTTTTACCGCCATAAATAGTCGGTGTCATAAAAATTTTGCCGCGATTATTTAATGTCGTTAAAAAATCGGAAACTTTTTCGGGTGTTTGATTTGATAAAGTAAAACAAACCGTATTCAAACGCACAGGAGCCAAAAGTTCAAATGCTTCATGAGTTATGACAAAGTTACCGAATTTATGCGCTATATTGATACTATTTTCTACAATATCTTGATACCCTTTTTTGCCGTAAGCCAAAAGTGTAAACCAAACCGGCAAAGCTTTCAGTCGCCGCGAATTTTCAGGTCCGAAGTTAAGATAACTAAAATTGTCGAGCGCATTACCGAGATAAGGTGCATTTGTATTTTGAAAAGTTTCGATTTGCAAAACTCTGTACTTGTTTTTTATAAAATAAAAAGCATTTTCATAAGGCACGTTCAACCATTTATGACCGTCAATCGTGATGCTGTCTGCATCTTCCCAACCTTCTACTAGGTGTTTGTGTGTCGGAGAACACGCTGCGAATGCACCGAAAGCGGCATCAATATGCCACCAAAAATTGTATTTTGTCTTGAGTTTTTTAATCACTACGAAATCATCAAAGTCAACTGTATTGACGGTTCCGCCACTCGAAATTAAAATAAAAGGTATGCCGTTGAGTTTTTCTATTTGATTTTCTAAATCTTGTACATTAATACACTCGCGATTACCGGTTTGAATTTTAAGTTGTATAAAATTTCGACTCCCCAAACCCAACATCGCTAAAGATTTTACTGCCGATGAATGTGGTACAGCAGTCAGTATTTTAAAGTCGCCGGAAACACCGTCTTTAGCAACATCCAAACCGTTTTGTTGTCCTAACCATTGTCGTGCAACAGCCAAACAAGTGAAGTTCGACATGGTGGCACCGGTTACAAATCCGCCGGAAAAATCGTTAGGCAAATTAAATAATTCTAAAAGTAATCGAATCGTTTCCAATTCAATTGTCGCTGAAATATCGCCTTGTCCGCTTGCCGCTTGCGGATTTTGATCGTAAACAGTTGCCAACCAATCGCCGGCAATAGCTGCCGGTGTTGAACCGCCCGTAACAAATCCCCAATATCTCGCACCTGTTGATGCGACTATTAATGGTTCAAATCTTTCTTTAAATTCTTTTAAAGTATTTAAAGCACCACTACCCTCTTCATCTAAATATCTTTCTGTTGCCGTAAAATTTGTAACTGTTGTCGGAATCTTGTCAATATTATTTAAAAACGAAAGCCCTTGTGTTGTTACTTTTTCAAGTAAGTCGGAAATGTTTTTTAAATCTTTTTTCAGGATATCGTTCATAAAGTTTGTTTTAGAATATTGGAGGTATTAGGTATTGGGTATGAGGTATGAGGTATGAGGTATGAGGTATAAACTCAAAATCCAAAGTTAATTGCTAATACCTTACAGGAAATAAACCGTAAAAATAGCGTTTTCATTTTTTATTTTTACTTAATCGTCATATTGATTTATCTTTGTAAAAAAAACGATGATAAAATTAGAAACTACGGTTCAACCTATACTTCGTATTTTAAAAAAAGGAGAAGAACCTGACGACGTGCTGTATTGGCTGAGTCGTCCGCCTATTGAACGTATTCGTGCATTAGAAGAAATTCGTAAACAATATAACGATTGGAAATATGGTCCTGGACGAGAATTTCAAAGAGTTTATAAAATTGTTAAACGCAAACGACGTTAAATATCTCGTCATTGGCGGTTTTGCAGTTGCATTCCATGGTTACCCGCGTTATACAAAAGATATTGATTTTTGGATTTGGGCAAATCCGGACAATGCCGATAAATTACTTAAAACTGTTCACGACTTTGGTTTCGGTTCGTTAGGTTTAGAAAAAGAAGATTTACTCAATGAGACCAATGTGATACAATTGGGTTATGAACCCAATCGTATTGATCTTATCATGGGTTTGGAAGACATGGATTTTGAAACTTGTTTTGCTCAACGCCAAGATGCCGAATTTGAAAACTTACCTATCTATTTTTTAAATCTTGACGATTTGGTAAAAAATAAACTTTCAACAGGACGTTTGAAAGATAAAGTAGATGCTCAGACACTCGTGAAAAAAAATAATAAAAAGAAAAGTTAACCAACCACAATTCCGGTAATTCTAAAATTCCATAAAACCCCATTTAATTTATAAATATGTTTATATTTGTGACGGTTAAACACAAATATGGAATCACAGGCTTACTTCGAAAATATACGCGAACACATACAAGGGCGGTTATCGGCTGCAAAGATGGAAATTGACTTGGCGGTGGCTTGGTTTACGGATCGTTTGCTGTTCGATGTCTTGTGCAATAAAGCTAAAACCGGCGTGAAAGTGCGCTTGCTAATATTCGACGACGACATCAATCAATTTTTACCGATTGATCATTTGCAACAATGCGGCGGCAAAGTGTTTCGCGTGAGTGAAAAATTGATGCACAATAAATTTTGTGTCATTGATCGCGAAGTCGTGATGTCGGGTTCGTATAATTGGACGCGCAAAGCACACACCGACAATTACGAAAACATTACTGTTTCAACCGGCGATCCGTTTTTTGCTTTGCAATTTGTGCAAGAGTTTAATCGCATTGTTGAATTGCATTTTGGCGAAAAACAACAAACCGCCACCGATTTCAGTCAAATTGTTAAGCGTTTGGAATTAATTCGGCAATTGATTGAACTCGGCGATACCGACGATTTACAGTCGCAATACAGAAAACTTGCCGTTCTTAATTTACCCGCCGACATTGACGCTATTTTAAAATTGTTGGAAACAAAACGCTACGGCGATGCCGTGGCGCGTATCACGGATTTTATTGCGCGGTTCCGACAAGTGGCGGTGTTCGTTGACCCGGAAATTGCGGCGTTGCAACTTGAAATGCACGCGCTTGAATTGGACATCAGCAATCTGGAAAATGAAAAATCGGAAATTGAAAAAACAATACAAGATTTTGAAATTCAATACAATCGCGCATTGGGACAATTGTTGATTGAAATTTTGGAATTGCGCCGAAAAATTGCCGCAGCGCACGTTGCCGAAAATCCGGACGATACCGAAGCGCAGGAAAAACAACAAGAAACCGAAAACGATTACAAAGAATACCATAAAAGCTACGAAGCAACGCAAAAAAAACCACTCGATACATTAACCCCGGATGAAAAACAAATTTTGAAAAACAGATTTAGAGAAGCCACTAAATTTTGTCATCCGGATGTGGTGGCGGAAGCGTTTAAAGAAAAAGCGGCAACTTTATTCATCGAATTGAAAAAGGCTTACGACGAAAATAATTTGAAAAAGGTGACGGATATATTGGATTATCTCAAACACGGAAAACCTTATGCTGCCGAACACGTTACGATAAACGAAAAAAGACATTTGCGCACCGTCATTGACCGATTGCGCACACGCAGAACCGAAATACTTGAAGCACTGCAAAGTTTGCGATTGCACGAAACGTTTAATACCATTAAAAATATACCCGATTGGAATATTTATTTTGATAACCAAAAAGTCGCACTCGCCGTTCGACTTGAAAAACTAAAAACGGAATGGATAAAAATAAACAATTAATAGCCGTTGAAAGTACGCGGGCTTTGGCGCGTGTAGGTGTGCAATTTGGTTTGGCAAATAAGATTTTTGAAGAAGAAAGAAAAGAGTATTGGACTTTAAGATTAAATGAATTAAGAAAAGAAAAATTACACGAAGACTTACTAAAAGAGTCAACAGACTGTATTTTAGAGTTTAGTGATTGGCATTTGGGATATTGCTTGCGTAGCATGTCGAAAAATAGACTAAAAGATTATGTAGGTGCATTTTCTGATTCTAATAAAGCGATTGAGTTAAAACCAAATTGCTCTGACGCATATTGTCGTCGCAGCTTTTCTAAAAATAATCTCAAAGATTATACAGGCGCAATTTCAGATTCTAACAAAGCGATTAGTTTATCTCCAAATTATGCAGATGCCTATTATAGTCGTGGCTACTCGAAAAATGGTCTCAAAGATTACGCGGGTGCAATTTCAGATTTTGACAAAGCAATTGAATTAGACCCTAACGGTGCTAACTCATATAATAATCGTGGCAACTCGAAATATAATCTAAAAGATTATGCAAGTGCAATTTCAGATTATAATAAAGCAATTGAATTAGACCCTAATGATTCAAATGTTTACAACACTCGTGGTTATGCTAAATATCTGCTCTCTGATTTCAAAGGTGCAATTTCGGATTATGACAAAGCACTTGAACTAAATCCTAATCATAAATTGGCAAAAAACAATAGAGATATTGCTATACGAAAACTCAAGGAGTTTGAGAATTTTAATAGTTTTGAACCCGAAATGGTTTTTGTACAAGGCGGTACTTTTCAAATGGGGAGTGATGATGAGAATGCTTCTGATGATGAAAAACCTGCTCATACAGTTACCGTAGATTCATTTTACATCGGAAAATATCCTGTAACCCAAAAACAATGGCGAGATGTGATGGGTAATAATCCATCATATTTTGAAGATTGTGATGATTGTCCGATTGAACATGTTTCTTGGAACGATGTCCAAGATTTTTTGAAAAAATTAAACGGAATGACCGGAAAAAACTACCGCTTGCCTACTGAAGCGGAATGGGAATTTGCTGCAAGAGGCGGTACAAAATCAAATAACTATTTGTACAGTGGCTCAAACGATTTAGATGAAGTAGCTTGGTACTGTAATAATTCAGACAGAAAAACGCATCCTGTCGGACAAAAAAAACCGAATGAGCTTGGTATTTACGATATGAGTGGCAATGTTTATGAATGGTGTAATGATTGGTACGATTATCTTTATTACAAAACTAGCCCGGTATTAAATCCAAAAGGACCTGAAAAAGGTGATGCTCGCGTGGTTCGTGGCGGGTGTTGGTACTTCAACTATTACCGCGTGTCCCTCCGCTACTACTACTATCCGAGCTATCGTTACGATAACTGTGGTTTCCGCGTGTTGTCCCGATACGATTAGGCTATAACGCTTTTACCCTATTACACTTGGGAAAACAAACACGGCGTAAGCTGTCGAATTTTTTGAGTATTCCCAACCCCTTAACTCACATTAATTATTTTCATTTAGACATTAATTCCAATTTAAATTCAGTTTGATTGTCTGATAAAAATGCTTTTGAGTGATTATTAACTATTATTTCTTGATTAGAATCCTTACTGATAATACATTCCATTACAACTTGACATTTAATCTTGCCTGAATCAATAATTTCAGGCTTTAAAGCAATATTTACACCTTCTCCTACTGTTCTTACACTTGGATAAATTATTCCGTCATATTTTTGGGAAACAATTTCTGAAAAGGTTGCAGAAATAAGATATAAGTAGTCTTTTTCTGAATTTGCCTCCGGTTTTGAAAACTCTCTTGATAAAAATTCGGAAAATTTTATAGTTTCTTTTTCTTTTTCTGAATGTTT
Organism: Saprospiraceae bacterium; assembly: GCA_043732145.1. GTDB lineage: Bacteria > Bacteroidota > Bacteroidia > Chitinophagales > Saprospiraceae > JAAFJT01. Next base: position 4,895 of record JAYTIA010000467.1, on the reverse strand, counting down.
TGCTAAATATTCTTTAAAATTCTTATAAACAAATTTAAATTCAGGGTGTTTTTCGTTAAATAGTTCATTGAAACGAATTGTTACTAGAAAAATATCTTCTTGAACAACCCAATTGCTATAAGTTACTTTCAATTTATCGACTGAATTTATATCTAACATTCTTCGAAAACCTTCAATTAATGCAGTATTTCTGCCAACTGTAGGTTTAGCATTTGGATTATCAATTTGGTTAGAACTACCATAAAACATTGTATTATTAGGTGTGCTTGCTCTTTGGTAAGTTTTATTAAATTCTTGTGGTTTATAGGATAAATCTTTTACGTTGCTAAATGTTTCCCAATCGGGATTTGGTCGTAACCTTATTATTTGAGTGCCTTTATGTAAAACAGTAAGTACATAACCAATTTTACCTATCTGCTTTAATAGCTTCTTAACCTCATCATAAGGATAGTTAGTCAAATCTAGTGAACTTAATTTCGAGATTAAAGTATCAATATCTTGCATTTTATTTTTTATAACTGTTTGCTTGTTCTGTGCTGTCATTTTAATAATTTAAAAAACTTACTTTTTATTATAATTATCTAAATACTCGATGAGCAGGTTTTTTGTGGCTGCTTTCTGTTCATAATTTTGCCACGCTTCATCACTTTGAACTTCTATATCTACTTCTAAGTAATTTCCTCTGATAAATTGAATTAAATCTTTAAAATTTTGTTTCAAGTCTTCTTTAATCAAATCTAAGTTTCTGTATGTTTCTTGTGCTTGTTCTTTAAAAACGTAATTTTTAAAACTATAAACAAAGTAACCTTCCGAACTTGAATGATCATAATACAACGCATGCTTATAAGAAAGAGACTTATCCCAACTATCTTTTAGTTTTAAAATTCGATTTAGTAAATTTTGATCATAAATATGAAATAAATTACTTCGAAGAATGGAATCAAATCCATATTTGAAAAAATCTATCAAGCTAAAAACTTTAAAAGGAATCTCTTCAAGAAAATGATCAAATGTAGGTATATGAATCGTGCTTAATATCCAATTCAAATTACTAATATCAATTCTTCTTTTACGCTGTTCATCAGTTTCTTGAATTATATCTTTAGATTTTAATGGCGATTTGATAATAATTTGACTTATTGCTAGTTCTATTGTTTTGTTTAATTTATTTTTTCCGTCTTTAGTTAGTTCAAATGAGGTAATGCGTTGTGTTTTTATATCAAAAGGCAACGAGTCTTCTATTTTACCAACGCTCTTATCGAAAAGTAGAATTATTCTTCCCCAACCCAAAGTAGCTATCGCATAGCCAAGTTCGATTAGAACATTAGGATTTGGGGTTTTCCTAATTTCACAAGTTTGATTTAGATTAATTATTGATACATCACAAATAAAGATATCTGCTTCTGAAATTTTATTTAATATTGTTTTGGGAATATTTGGGCTTCCAGACTCATCTCGAGTTGCTTCATCAAGAATAATGTTTATGTCGATAATTTTACCTTCAACTTCATCCATTGCTTTTCGTATAGAACTTTTTATGTTACCAGTATTATTCGGTTCATCAGATTTCCAAGAATAAAATATTGTATGCCTAATTTTCATGTTTTTTATCATTGCTTATGAAATTTATTAAAGTTTAGATTGTGCTTAATAGTTGTTTTTTTTAAGAGAATTATCGTTTTTTTTTGTGGTGTATTTTGGCAAATTCAATTTACTAAGTTAACAGATTATTTTTATTGCTTTTAATATACAACATTTTAATGAGAAAGTCAATAGGTAAGTGAAACTTTTTTTGATTTTTAGGGACATAATAATTATTATTGAAGACATAATAATTATTATTGTCTTTTTAACGGCATTTTTTTAATAAAAAAACAAACACCAACAAAAGTCATATTAAAAAAGCCGCCTCGCTTTAAATATGGGTAGCGGCGGGTTTTCCATTCGCCGTCAAACTACGCTCGAATATTTTTTGTAAATTTTAATTAAAACACTAACTTTGTGAAAAAATAAAGACATGCAACCAATAACTATTCGTACCACGCCGGATAAATTTATAGTTTCTATTGACAGACACCGAGTAGATGGCGAAGCATTTGCGCGTTTTATCGAGAAGTTAAAACTAAAAATATTAGCCAAAGAAGATAATCTCGGAGAAATCTTAGAACAATTATCCGCGAGTGAACCGCGTTTAACAACACGTTACTTAGCCGCTCAACGTTTTAAATCTTCCGGTCAATCGGCGCAGATTACATTGAAATACGACGTGTATGAGCAGTAAAAAAATATTTTTAGACAGCTCTATTCTCGTCGAGTATGTAAAAGGTACAAAACGGATTTATTAGATTATTTGCTTGCAGATGCCGAGTTCTCCCTTTTTATCAGTCAAACCGTTGTCAGCGAGTTTTACTTTCATGCTTTGGCAGCTTTCGGCAATAAATCGCCACTGAGTTTGAAATCATCCGGAAGTATCGGCGCAATCATGCAATCACACCGCCCGCAACAATTTCTCAATTTATTTGAATTTTTAGTAGATGATGCTCAATTGATTGATACTTCCGGTCAACTTATGGAACGTTATAATTTGCTTCCCAACGATGCTTTAATTCTTTCAACCTGTAAATATCATGCGATACAACACGTCGCCGGTTACGATATAACCGACTTTGAATCTGTCTGCAAAGAAGAAAATATGATTTTGATTAGTTCGATATTGGAATTAAAAACAGTTTTCGTTTAAAAAATGGACAACTAATTTTTCCGGTCGTGTAACCCAAAAAACAAAAAAACAAAGACCAACAAAAGGCATATTAAAAAAACCGCCCCGCTTTAAATATTGGTAGCGGCGGGTTTTCTCATCCGCCGTCAAACCCACCCGATTTTTTAAAGTGTTTTAGGTACGATATGTTTTTCATACACTCTTTTCAAAAATAAATAGGTGTGTAAAACGCAAGCTGCTTTATAATTTCATCGGCATTTTGTATTTTTAATAAAAAAGATTAATTTTGCTAAAAAATAAAATTATGCTTGATATACCAAATCCTATTTCTAATTTACAAATGGAGCTTTTAAAAGTTTACGCATCCGGTGTGCCGGATGAGTGGCTGCCTGAAATTAAAGAAATGCTCGCACGCTTTCTGCTCGAAAAAGCCCGCAACGAAGCCGACAGTATATGGCAATCCAAAGGATATTCCCAAAATAATATTGAGCAGTGGCTCAAAAAAGCATAAGCTATGCGTGTTGTTTTGGATACTAATATTATTTTGAGTTCTGTATCGCGTTATTCGCCGTATCGAATTGTGTTTGATAAATTTGAACAAAGCAGCTATACACTGTGCCTGACTACCGAAATTATACTTGAATACGAAGAAAAATTGAGCGAAATTTTCAACCCGCTTCTCGCTGAACTAACCGTCGGTGCGATGCTGCTCAAGCGAAATACGCATTTTCAAGAAGTTTATATTCGTTGGAATTTACTTTCAAAAGATGCAGACGATAATAAATTTATAGATTGCGCCGTAGCCTCCAATGCCGATTATTTGGTAACAAACGATAAAGGCTTTCGCATTTTAAAAACTATCCAATTCCCGAAATTAGAAATTCTACGCATCGAAGAATTTGAAGAAATTCTCAAACATATATAGCCCGCTTGTCAACAATATGTTTTTTGAATAAAAAAATAAATGCCGGCGAAAGGCAGATTAAAAAATCCGCGCCGCTTTAAATATGCCTTTCGCCGAGAGTTAATTTTTTGTGGTGTAGATTTGGGAAATACGCGTAAACATAATTTTCACCGATATAAATCATTCTTTTGTCGAAAAATAAAATGCCTTAATATAATTTCTTTGAAATTTGCAATAATAAAACTAAGACAATGAAAATAATAAATTTTGGAGAAACTGTTGAAGGTTATACTATACCTGTTTTAAACGAAAGAGAAATTAGAGCCGGTGCCGGTATTCTTTTTCTAATGATGTACACCGCTTTGATGCTCATACTTTTTAAAGGAAATTTTATTATCATAAAATACGGCATCATTATTTTTCTTACCGATTTACTCATTCGCGTTTTTATCAATCCTAAATTTTCTCCCATTCTGATTCTCGGACGTTTAATTGTGAGAAATCAAACACCACAATATGTTGGAGCCAAACAAAAAAAGTTTGCCTGGTTAATTGGAATCACGTTAGGTTCGCTCATGTTTGTAATGTTTGATATTATAAATGCCTACGGACCTCCCACCGGTTTAACTTGTTTAGTCTGTTTAATTTTATTGTTTTGTGAAACAGCTTTCGGCATTTGTGTTGGTTGTAAAATATACGGCTGGATTTATAAAGAGAAAGCTCAATACTGCCCGGGCGAAATTTGTGATATAAAATCGAGACAAGAAATTCAAAAAACTTCTGTTGCACAGATTTTTATTGTTTTAGGTTTGGTTTTATACATCTATTTCATTTCCTTACTCTTCAATGGTAGTTTTATTCAAAAACCGCATGATTTGTTTGGTATTAATAAACCGGCTCAAACTCAAACCAAATAAATTTATTGAAAATTTTTTCTCCGAGATAATGAGTTGCTCAGACGTTTTGATTTCAAAAAAATATTTTTCAATATAATTTTTTTTTATTTTTTTGAAAAATAATTTTTCAAAAAATAAATTCAAAAAAAATCGCGCAGAGAAATTAATTTTTCTTTGCGCGATTTTTTTTTGTGAAGTCAACATGCCATGGCAAATTTGGTAACATTTGCTTTTGATTTGTTAGAAGTTTTTTCGGATTCTCCTTAATAATCTATTTTTGCAAAAACTTCACTAACAGCGCGTGCATTTGATCAAACTCAATTAAAAAACCGTCGTGACCGAATTTGGATTGTATCACTTCCAAACGTGCATCCGG
>JAYTIA010000466.1:0-4105 GCA_043732145.1 Saprospiraceae bacterium | reverse complement strand
ACTGCGGATAGTAAATACACTTCAAAATATCTTGACACACCTAATTCGCCCCAATATCCGTTTGGTTTCGGATTGAGTTACACGACATTTGAGTATTCAAATTTGGGCATTTCAAAAACCATATTTGGCTTTAAGGATAAAATTGAAATTAATGTAACTGTTAAAAATACCGGCACTCGCGACGGCGAAGAAGTGGTGCAAATATATGTGCGCGATATAGTCGGTAGCATCACCCGTCCGATGAAAGAATTGAAAGGGTTTCAAAAACTGATGTTGAAAGCAGGTGAATCGAAAGTTGTCAGTTTTTCATTGACAGCTGATGATTTAGCTTTTTATCATCCGGATCTAACGCGCTCTGCTGAAGCCGGTGATTTTGATATTATGGTTGGCGGGAGTTCTTCTGATGTAAAAACTGCGCGCGTAACACTTAAATAGTTGTAAGCTATAAAAGATGTGAGCTTTGAGCATTCGACAATAAAGTTCAGCTAATAGCACAAAAATCAAAGTTGTATTTACGTGACATTTAAAATTGTATAAAATGAAAAAAAAAACTTTCACAAACCTCTTAGCTCACTGCTCATTGCTCATTGCTTTTGTTTTTTTTGCGCAAACCGGATTAGCACAAAAAGCAATTGCCGGCATGGTGTACGACGCTAAAACCAATGAACCTATTCCGGGTGCAAGCATTGTCGTAAAAAATACAACACAAGGAACTGTTTCCGATATTGATGGTAAATACCAACTCAATGTTTCACCTAAAGCGACGCTTGTTGTATCGTTTGTCGGTTACACAACTCAAGAAGTTTTTCTTGCCGATCAACCCGCTTCCGTCAATTTATTTGATGTGGCAATGCAGCAAGATGATCAGTTATTAAAAGAAACAGTAGTTGTCGGGTACGGTACTCAACGCAAAAGCGATTTAACCGGTGCTATTTCTTCCGTTAAAGGAAAAGATTTGCAAGGTATTAGTTCGGGTTCTGTGGATCAACTTTTGGAAGGAAAAATTTCGGGCGTACAAGTTACGCCGACTTCCGGAAGGCCCGGTGCTTCTGCGATTATTCGTGTGCGCGGGGTCGGTACATTGAATGATGCCTCACCTTTATTTGTAGTTGACGGTTTATTGATGAACGATATTTCTTTTTTAAATAACAACGATATTGAATCTGTAGAAACGCTGAAAGATGCTTCTGCCACTGCTATTTACGGTTCGCGTGGTGCGAACGGTGTCATCATCATCACAACTAAAAAAGGGACAAAAAATTCCGGCAAAACAACTTTCACTTTGAATAGTTATTACGGACAACAACAACTCTCTAAAAAAATCGGGTTGGCGAATGCTACTGAATATGCAACACTTGCCAATGAAGTTTTGGCAAATTTATCTCCACCCCAACCACCCGTATTTAAAGATCCGGTATCATTCGGTGTCGGAACCGATTGGCAAAATGTTATTTTTCAGAAAGCACCCATTCAAAACGTGAATTTATCTGCCTCCGGTGCGACCGATAAAATGAGTTACTATATCAGTGGTGATTATTTTTATCAAGGCGGTATCGTAGTCGGCGGCGATTATCAACGGCTCTCTTTGCGTTTGAATAATGAATATAAATTAACAGATGCTGTTAAATTGGGTAATAGCTTAGTATTTTCAAACACAAGCGGTATCAATGCTGCCGATGTTATTTACAACGCTTATTATGCCGACCCGACTGTTGCAGCGCGTGATTCAAATAATACTTACGGCAACACCGGCAATAAATCGAGCGTAGCAAATCCGGCAGCTCAAATTGATTACAACAAAAATGCGCAATCCGGTTATCGTGCCTTAGGTAATTTTTATATTTCTATTGATTTTTTGAAACATTTTACGTTCAAAACAAGCGTGGGTTTAGATCTGGCTTACAATCAAGGCAAATCTTTTACACCGGTTTTTCATGTATCACCGCAGCAGTACAACGATATAAACCAATTAAACTTAGATCAAAGCAAATCCATCAATACTTTGTGGGAAAATACTTTAAGTTACGACAATACTTTCGGTAAACACAGAATAAATGTACTGGTGGGATACACTTCTCAAACTACAAATACGGAAAGATATGGCGGTTCAAGAAAAAGTTTACCGGGCGAAACGCCGGATTTTTGGTATTTAGATCCGGGCGATCCAAATTCACAAACGAATTTTAATTCAGCAGATCCATCAAGTATATTATCTTATTTGGGTCGTGTCAATTATACTTTTAACAATAAATATCTTTTCACGGCTTCAGTGCGTCGTGACGGTTCTTCAAAATTCGGTGTTAATAATCGCTATGGTAATTTTCCTTCATTTGCATTAGGTTGGCGCGTTAAAGAAGAAGATTTTTTGAAAAATGTAAATTGGATAGATAATTTAAAACTTCGCGCAAGCTATGGGGTTATCGGTAATGAAAAAATTGGCACGAATAAAGGCCGACCGTTAATTGACAATAATTTAAATCCTGTATTTGGTAATCCTTCCGTAATAAATATCGGTGCAACGGCAACAACATTACCGAATCCGGATATAAAATGGGAATCAACGGCGCAAACAGATGTAGGTTTGGAAATGGCTTTTTTTAGAAATAGATTAACGGCAGAAATTGATTATTATCAAAGAACAACTGACGGCATTTTAATTGCAGTGCCTATTCCCCTCTACGTAGGTACTGCAACTTTTCCGACAGTTAATGCGGCAAAAGTTGAAAATAAAGGAATTGATTTAACACTTGGTTGGCGCGATAAAATCGGAGATTTTGGATATAATATCGGCATCATCGGCTCAACAGTAAACAATAAAGTATTGGCATTGGGTCAAGGTAATACTGAACTTTTGTTTTTAGGTAACATTTTTACCCTTACACGCACAAGTATTGGCAGTTCTATCGGTGAATTTTTTGGGTATAAAACTTTGGGCGTTTTGCAAAATGCGGGCGACACTAAAAATTATCCGATTGTGAAAGGCGAAGTGCCGGGCGATTTACGATTTCAAGATACTAATGGCGACGGCGTAATAGATGCAAAAGATCGTGTAAATTTAGGAAGCCCGATTCCGAATTTAATTTACAGTTTTAATTTGGGTATGAACTATAAAGGTTTTGATGCAACAGTATTTTTTTCGGGTGTGAGCGGTAATAAAATTCTGAATTATAAAAAAATGTTGCGCTTTAATACACCTAATTTTGAATCTTCTACTTTAAATCGTTGGACAGGTGAAGGTACATCAACTTCCGAACCACGCGTAACAAACGGTGGAGTAGATTACTCTATGTCGGATAGATTTCTTTCCGATGGTTCATTTTTATCATTACGCAACGTTCAATTGGGTTATACCTTAACAGGTATAGGCAAAGCAACCGGTATTAGTTCTGTGCGAGTTTATGTTGCCGGAACAAACTTAGTAATGTGGTCCAATTATACAGGTTTTACCCCGCAGGTAACTAATTCAGGCGATGCGAATAATCCTCTTTCAACGGGCATTGATGGTGGGGTTTATCCGGTGGCGAAAACTTATACTGTAGGTTTGAATGTAGTATTTTAGTTGAAAATTGACAACAGACTACTGACAACTGATAGTTATCCGTTATTAGAAGAAAATAAAATAAAACTTTAGAATAAAAAAACTCGTAAATCAAAATAATAAAGTAATATTATCATGAAAAATATAAATTTTATTAAAAATAGTAGCGGACAAAAAATAAAAAGACTTACTGCTTTTGGGGTGTTATCTGTTGTCTGTTGTCTATTGTCTGTCGTCAGTTTGCCTTCTTGTACAAAAGATTTTCTTGAAATCAAACCGCAAGGGCAATTGACTTTGGATAATTTCTTTCAGAACGAAGCACAAGCCATACAAGCAACTAATGCTGTTTACGCCAGTTTGCGTACTTGGGAAATTCACGTATTCGCCTATCTCGGTATGACAGATATTCCGAGTGACGATGCAGATAAAGGCAGTACACCAACCGACGCGAATTTTCTTTTAGATATGGACAACTTAACACTCGATGCTACTAATATAGCACCATTGACAGTGTATCAAGGTTATTACAGAGCCATTTTCCGTACAAATGTTGCGATTGCGGGTATT
>JAYTIA010000465.1:0-10560 GCA_043732145.1 Saprospiraceae bacterium | reverse complement strand
CCGGAACCAATAATGGTAACTTTTGCCATGATTTTATTTTTTTAATAATGATGTCATAAGACGGCGTAAAACTAATGCCTAAAATACTTTTTTTAAATGAAGTTTCAAAAAAAATAAAAAAATGTTGTGTATTCAATAAGGTTTTAATTTTTAGGCACATTATATGATATTTTTAAATATTAGTTTTAAAACTAATTTTTAATTGAACCTATGTGGTTTCTAAAATTTTTATTTAAAAAAAATTATCGCCTAAATGCTTTGTGTTTCTTTTTTTTTAAACATTATTACATCATTTCCTATAAATTTGCATCTGAAAATCTCAACTTCCCTTGAGTTCAATATTCACCCATGATACGATACTTTACACGCTTTATAAATATTTTATTGTTTACCTCCTTCTTTTCTTTTCAAAGCACTGCCCAACGCGTTGTCATTACATTTGGCAATAAACCAAATGCTGCTCCGAGTTTAGCTCTTGCACCACTTAAATACGATAAAGATTTTGTTTACAGTCTCACTTTCGATGATTCTCAAAATGATGCCTATGCGATTGGTATGCCGGTGTTAAACGGCGGATATGTTGCAAAAAACAACACAAATTATCCCGGACTTTTTTTTACGGATGGTTGCGGTAACAGTTTACCTTTTCGCGCTGGTATTGCTTGGAATACTGCAAATGTTTTGGGTATTGATGTACACGTCGGTAATGCGCCGTCAAATTTATCATGGCAACAATTGGATACGCTTTATGACTTGAATTGGGATGTATTTAATCATTCTTTCGATCATAAAAGTGCGTTGGAATCGGTATTGACGGATCAAGATTATCGCGATGAGATTGATAAAAATGCGACTACGATTCGCGCCGGCACGAAAAAACATATTGAAACGCCGCTTTTTGTTATTCCTTCGGGTGATGCCAAATATGCAGCGTTTGCTTTTCAAAAAGGTTATAAAGCTATTTTTAATCAAACCGGCGATGTGATTGGTTTAGGCGGATTAAATGTTGATGTGCCGGTCACTTTCGACAGAGTTATTTTCAGAAGTTTATTGTATGAAGGTATCAATCAAGTGAATCCGATTGATGAAGTTGTAAAAAAATCCGTTAACGGGGCACATTATTGGTTCAACGAGTTCAATCATCGCGTTGATGATTTTTTCGGCACAAATAAAGAATTGACATTCGCGACTTTTGAAAGTCATTTGAAATATATTGCCGGACGTTGGGGAAAAAACGGTTCAGATCAAATGTGGATGGCTCCGTTGCAAGAAGTTTCAGAGTATTTCTATATGCGTCAAGGTTTAAAATATTCGGTCAGTTACGACCAAAATAAAATGATTATTGATTTTGATATGACAAGCGTACCAACTTGGTTTCGTCGCAATCATATCACGCTCAAAATAGGCGGTGATGCGGATATTTCTACCGTTTCTGTTCAACGCGGATTAAATTTTACGGTGCGCCCGAAAGGGAATAATAAAATTATTAATCTCGATTTCGGCAGTGTGCGTACAATAATTCCTTCCGATTTACCTACCTCGGATACTGTTCGTTACTATTTAGCTACTTGTTTTCCGGATTCGGTAGGTACAATTACCAAAAAATTTACCAACCGTTTTGGTCTCGACAGCACGGTTTTTATTTCAACAGTTTATCAATCGCCAAAAATTTTATCTATTGCACAAAGTGGATATGTTTTATCAGTGCCGGATGCAAAAAAATATCAATGGTATAAAAATGATACGCTTATACTCAATGCGATGCAAAATAAATACACGATAAGAACAACAGGCAGTTATCGCGTTCAAACAGTGGATTCGACCGGTTGTTCCATTCAATCCGAAGTCGTTTTTATAAGATATTTCGATTGTATTTCAGCGCAAAAAAATATTGGCGATGCTTGCGATGATGGCGATTTTAACACTATAAACGATAGATTTCGGAGTGATTGCACTTGCAGAGGCGATTCAACGCCTAAAACAATTTCTTTAAAATGTCCGAATGATACAACTGTTTTGATAAAAATCGGTAAAACATCGGCGCGTGTGAGTTGGGAAACGCCGGTTGCGGCATCACAATGTCTTGCCGACAGTATCTCGTGTGCAAAACCAAGCACCGGCAGTTTTCGTTTTTTGGGGCGCGTCGGAAAAAGTTTTTACTATTTGTCAAATGATTTAAAAATGTGGACGGATGCACAAAATATATGCACAACTGCGGGCGGAAAATTAGCGGTGATTAAAAATGAAACTGTCAATAATTTTCTAACCTCCGTCATTAAATTTACTGATGCCGTTTTTATAGGTTTATCGGCGGATTCAAGAAATAGTTTTAAGTGGACAGATGGCAGCAGTATTAGTTTTAGTAATTGGGATATAAAAGAACCAAATTTGATAAATAATTTTGCCGTATTAACAGGTTGGTCTGCCGGTAAATGGATGACGGTGAATAGTAATGTTGCTCACTATTTTATTCTTGAAATTGAATGTTCAAGCGTGCAAGATATAGTGTATCAAACAGCCGGTTTAGTTTCAGGTTCAAGTTTCCCGCTCGGTGTGCAAAGCGTTTCTTATGCGGCAACAAATAAATGTAGCAATAGATCTGATTGCCGATTTAATGTCAACGTTGACTATTTTAAAATTGACCCAAAAAATTTATTACCTGTTTCACAAATTTCAAACCCTATACTTCCAAAATTTTTAGCAAACGTTACCTCTGCCTTATCCAATAATACTTCAACAATCACGTGTACAATTTATCCGAATCCAAGTGAAGGCGTTTTTAATTTAAACGTATCGAGTACAGTAAATTCAGAATGTCATTTATCCATTTTAACCGGCATCGGAAGTATTATTTCAACAGAAAAGTATTTTATAAATATCGGCGAAAATAAACTGCCCATTGATTTAAGTAATTTTTCCGACGGTCTATATTTTTTAAATTTTGTTTCGGAAAATCAAGTTATCAATACTTTTCGTTTGATAAAACAATGATTATTGTCCGTTATTCGTTATCAGTTATGCGTTATTGGTTATCCATTATCTATAACGATTAACAAATAACTGATAACCAATAACGACCTTCGATGAAAAATATAATTATTCGCAAAGCGACAAGAAAAGACATATTGCATGTTCACGCACTCGTGTATGAATTAGCTGTGTATGAAAAAGCACCGGAAGCACACACTGCGACAGTGGAAGATTATTTGGAAGATTTTAAAAATAAAGTTTTTGAAGTACATGTTGCTATTGATACGGAAACAAAAATGATAATCGGAATGATTCTGTATTATATGGCGTACTCGACTTGGAAAGGAAAAATGTTATACCTCGAAGATTTTGTTGTGACGGAATCTTATCGTAAATACGGTATAGGACAAAAATTATTTGATAAGTTTTTGGAGGTAGCGCGTGAAAAAAAATGTATCCTCACAAAATGGCAAGTTTTAGATTGGAATACGCCGGCTATAAATTTCTATAAAAAAAACGAAGCGATTATTGAATCGGAATGGTATAATGGAAAAATATTTATTAGTTGACATTTTTAATGCTAATTGTTCTGTCCTGCCAATTGACAATCATCAAAAAATAAAAACGCCCCGAATAATTAAAATTATTCAAGGGCGTTCCGCTCAGTAAAGAATTGTAATGTATTTTTTAGTTGACAATTGACAAAGCCTATAATATAGAATGTTTGTCAGTTGTCAACTGTCAATTTTCAATTAACGTTGTATTTGTACATACCCCGATTTTTGGTCACCGTTTCCTAAATCAATGATGTAGAAGTAAGTACCGTCCGGTAGATTCTGATTGTTTAAAGTACCCGCCCAATCATTTTGATAATTTTTAGTTTCATAAACCAAATTACCGAAACGGTTATAAATCATCAAATGATTGTTTTTATAATTTTCCAAGCCTTTTATCACGAAAAAATCGTTGATACCATCACCATTTGGAGAAAAACCGGTAAAGACAATTAAATCATCACACACTACTTCAATCGTAATCCAAGCCGTGTCTCGTGCATTAGCGGTGACAAGTGCGTAACGGAAACTGTCACGTTTTTCGCACGGATCATCTTGCGGTGTGTAAGACACAACGCCTCGCGCTTGATTGAGTACGGCACGACCGAAAGTCGGCGGTTCAACCAACATAATTACCGCTTTTTCTCCGTGCAACGAATCATTCAACATCGGCTCGATTTGTACTGTTTGATATTGGAACGCAACAGTATGATCACTCACTGCTTTAATGATGTATGATTTATGGTTCAACGAATCAATATGCGGTACTTTAATCACGACAGAATCATGTTTTTCATTTATTTTAGCTTCAACGTGTTCAGTACCGCCAACTAAAGGGAAACATTTCACGTTTATTTGCGCCGTATCTCGACAATGTTGCACCGGATTTTCAAAAATAATTTGATGCGCACCGACATTCAATTTTAACCCGACTTGACGATATTCTTCGTAATAAGACGATATCAATTGGGCAATGGGTTTACCGTTTTTACTCCAGAACATATTATTAAAGATGTTCTTGTTGCCGGCTGAATATATCGTGAAAGATTTTGAATCCAATTGCCATTTATTCGGTACATCCCAAACATTCATTGAATCTACCAATGATTGAATTGAATGGAAAGTTCCTTTATGCAATTGACCGTTCACGAGCCATTCGTTAAGTGTCCAAGGTCCGTTTGCACTGCTTAAAATAAGTGTGAAATAATTGTAATTCACACTTGTATCGGCGCGGCATTTCGTAAAACCGTCGGTATATAAATTACCGTTGTTGTAAACTTTATAAATCAAAGTGTCTGCTCCCGTCAATTTAGTGCAAATATTAGCTTTTTCTCCGCATACAACTGATACGGTTGATGATTGACCGTCAATTAAATTACTACACGAAGTTGTTGGTTGTGGAGACGGATTACATTTTGTCTCTACATTAAAATGGACAGTATCCGCACAACCTTGCGTCGGATTCGAAATAATGATTATATGCATTCCCGTATCCAATTTAATTCCGTAACGACGATATTGTTCGTAAACAGAAGTATTCAACTCTGCTATTGGCAAACCGTTTTTACTCCACAACATTTTATCGTAGCTGCGCGTGTTGTTCAGACTGTAAATGCTGTAAGTTGTTGTATCTAATTGCCATTGATGCGGTGCATCCCAAACATTCATCGAATCTGCTAATGCTTGAATTGAATTGAATGTGCCTTGATATAAGTGCCCGTTCAATAACCATTCATTCAACGTCCAAGGTCCATTCGAATTATTTTGAACGAGGGTAAAATAAGTATAACTCACCGATGTATCTGCACTGCATTGCGAGAAACCAGATTTATATAAAATGCCGTTGTCGTAAATTTTATAGTTGAGTGTATCTATTTGATTTAATCTCGTACACACCCCAGTTGACAGTTGACAGTTAATAGTTGATAATTGCCCGCCGACAAGGATATTTCCGCATGAAGTTTTTGGCGGTATTGTTGTACAATTCACACTGTCATTCGCTACTTTAATTGAACTAAGCTCAAGCGGACACGCATTTGCATCAATAATTGTTACCGCATATTCACTGGCATTAAGATTCGAGCGGTTTTGAGTTATTGAACCGTCTTTCCAAATGTATTTATAATTTCCTGTTCCGCCTATGACGTTTAAAGTAATATTACCTCGCTCAGTACAAGTTACGGATTTTGTTTGAACTTCCGCCGAAATTGTTTTTGGTGCAGTTACTTCAAAAGATTTTGTTACAATTAAACAACCGATTGCGTCAGATACTTGGATTGTGTATTTGCCAATACCATATTGTTGGTTGGCGAGTTGAGCCGGAGAAAGCCCTGCCCCTACGATAATTCCGTTTGCATTTTTTATTTCAATTTTTGCCGGTTGTACAAAGTTCGCGCTATAGTTGATATCAAAAGCAACACTTGCATCATATTTACCGGCACAACTTGTTGAAACTGAAGTCGAAGCTAAATTTATCGTTGCGCTTGAATTAGTTGCGTTTGTTACCGACAGTGATGATGTTGATGAGCATCCTGTAACTGCATCTGTAACTATAATAGTATAATTACCTGCGGCTAAATTATTAATTTGCGAAGTCGTCAAAGTATCAATACTTAATGTTTCATTCTTGATTCTTAACTGATAATTTCCTGAACCACCTGTGACATTTATTGTAGCTTGTCCGTCTGCACGCCCGCATGCCGGTTGTTTATTTATGACACTTGTTGTAATCAAATTACCATTCGTTGCTGGAATTTCTACTTGAATGATTTGGTCGCAATAAGTTTTTGTAATGTCGCTTATGGTGACGAAATAGTTACCTTTTGCTAAATCCGTGCGTTTCGCTCCGAACTTGCCGTCACTCCATATGAAATTTAATCCGTTGGCATTACCGAAATCCGCGCCACCGGTACTTCCGGCGCAAGTTGCCGGCGTAAGGACAGGTACAATACCTGTCCCTACTACTGCGTCGCTGTTTTTAATGATGATGATTTGTTGCGCAAAGCAAGTTGTATCTGCATTACGCATGATTTTCAATGTGTAAGCTCCCCCAAGTAAATTATTTATTTCGATTGATGATTGACCTTTGACAATTGGCGAATGAACGATATTAAATTGAACATCAAGAAGCGCAAATCGTAAATCGTTAATAGAATCAATCGTCAAACGTATAGAACCCGAAGCCGAATTGCATTTTGAATCCAAGGTAGAAACGGAAGCAATAACTGGTTTTATACAAGTTTTAGAACCGTTTGAACCGTTACAATCATTCTTAATAATCAAACTTGACATCGTATCTCTACAACCGGCAGCATCTGTAATAATAAGTGTATAAAATCCGTCACCGAGATCAAAACGATTCTGCGGATTGTTTGTACCCGGCAAATCATTCCAATCAAAATTAAACGGTGCTTTTCCTCCCGTCACACTCACAACAATTGAACCTGTCGCATTGCAAGTTTTATTCGTAACTGTTGCAAGACCTTTGACATCGCAAGTAACCGGTGTACAAACATCTTTTACAGTAACATTTGTCATTGTATCTTTACAACCATTCGCGTCAGCAACAATAAGCAAATAGGTGCCGACTTGTAAATTTGTTCTGTTTTGTACATTATTTATTCCGGGTAAATCCAACCAATCGAAAGTGTAAGGTAGCACACCACCTGTGACAGTGACAGTAATACTTCCTGTTTTATTGCAAGTTTTATTTATTACGGTTGGAGTAGCAGTCAATGTGCATTTTAACGGCGTTGTACACGAATCTAATACAACTGCTTTGACAGTATCGCGACAACCTTTTGTATCAATCACGACGACATAATAAGTACCTTCTTTTAAGTTGGTGCGTGTAGTGCCATTATCAATGCCCGGCACATCTAACCAATCAAAAATATACGGTGCTTGTCCACCGGTTGCTGATGCTATGATGCCGCCGTTTGTCGTACAGTTTTTATTTTTTACTGAAACACTTTCTTTAGTTGTACAAGTGCCGCAATTTATACTGTCATTAGCTATAGAAATTTTATCAATTAATACTGAACAACCACGTGAATCGGAAATAGTCAATTGATAATTTCCGGCGCGAAGATTTTTTAATTCGTTAAATCGTTGACTCGTTAATCTGGTTATAATAGAATCAATTCTTAATTCTTTATTCTTAATTCTTAATTGATATATGCCTGTTCCTCCGCTTACATTCAAAGAAATACTTCCCAACTGCGTACATTTTTGCGACTGCGTTTGAGCCGATGCAATAATCGGAGTTGGTGATTTAATTTCAAAATTAGTTGTGGTTATTAAACAACCTGTCGCATCTGATACTTGGATGGTGTATTTACCGGGTCCGTAGGTTTGAGCAGGTACAAGCCCTGACCCTACGATTACACCGATTTCGTTTTTAATTTCAATTTTTGCCGGTTGTGCGAAATTCGCACTGTATGTTACGTTAAAAACAACACTTGCATCGTTTGTGCCGGCGCAACTTGTATAAATAGTATTTGATGATAAATTAATCGTTGCACTTGAACTCGCTGTATTTATTACTGCTAATGAAGTTGTTATGGTACAACCGGTAACATCATCAGTTATAATAATTGAGTAGTTGCCGGCTGCTAAATTATTTATTGGCGAAGTGGTTATAGCGTTAATTCTTAATTCTTCATTCTTAATTCTTAATTCATAATTTCCTGAACCACTGATGACATTTACTGTTGCTTGTCCATCGCTGCGTCCGCACGAAGCTTCTTTGTCTATAGTAGTTGTTGCAGACAAACTATTGGTTGATTTTATCTCAACTGCAATTACTTGATCGCAATAAGTTTTAGTTAAATCGGTGACAGTGACATAATATTGTCCTGCTGCTAAATCATTGCGCGAGATGCCGGATTTACCATCACTCCAATTAAATTGTAACGCCCCTACTCCACTCGTAAATTGTGCTTTACCGTTACTCGCTGAACAAGTTGCGGGTGTAATTGTCGGTGCTTCAATTTTTAATCCGTCTTGATTTTTTATGATAATATTGCGTTCAATGAAACAATTAGTATCATTTGTACGCGATATTTTTACGTGGTAAAGACCGGCGCGTAAGCTATCAGCTATTAGTTTTAAGCCATCAGCAGACAGTTTAAAGTTGACAGATGAAGGATCAAAGTTGATAGCTGATAGCTGATAGCTGATAGCTGACAACTCGGAAGTACCGATATTAATTGCACCTGAAGATATGCCGCAACGCGCATCCGTTACAGATATATTTGCAATACTCGGCGGTGTACAAATATGCGAACTATCGCACGTATTTTTTACGATGATATTTTGAACCGTATCTTTACAACCTGTGGCATCTATTATAATGGCAGAATATATTCCGGCTTGCAAATCAGTTCTGTTTTGCGGATTATTCGTACCGGTTAAATCTAACCAATCGAATTTATATGGTGCGATGCCGCCGTTAATTGTCATAGTAATTGAGCCGCCTATAGTACAAGTTATATCTCGAACTGTTGCAGCAACATTATTAGTCCCGCCAAAACTACAAACCGGATTTGTCGTACAATCATTTCTGATATTGAGCGTATCCAAAATAATATTACAGCCGTTGGCATCTGTTACTGTGATGCTATAAGAACCGACGATTAAATCACTGCGCGAAGCCGTGAGAATAATCGGATTGTCACTCCATTGATACGAATAATTACCGGCTCCTCCGGTAACAGCAACATTGATTATGCCTTTTGCATCACAAGTGCGATTAACTTTTGTAGCAACTGCCGAAAGCGGTATCGGGTTTTTAACTTCAAAACATTTTGAAGTTAAAATACACCCATTGCTATCTTTCGCAACCAAACAATATCTGCCGATGCTTAAATTTGTAATTAGCAGTGACCCTTGAGCAATGAGTCTTGAGCTATCACCAATTACTTTTCCTGTTGCTCCATCCAAAAGTTGATAGTTGATACCTGAAGGCAGTGAGCTAATAATTCTAAATTGAACTTGTGCGTCTGATGTATTGACGCAACGTGTGTATAAAATTGTATCTTGTAATTCTACTGTTGTTTTACCGATAACTTCATTTGGCATCGTCAACGTAACGAGGCTCGTACATTTTGTTTGTTGGTCAGTGACAGTAACGGAATAAATACCGCCCAATAAATTATTTCTTGTAGCATCACTTGTGCCACCGATACTCCAATTATAGGTGTAAATGTTGGAACCACCCGTTGCTGTAATTGTTGCAACACCGTTGGCTAATCCGCAAGTGGCTTTTTTAATTATTTCCGCTGTAGCCGTTAAATTATTTTGAGATTCAATACGCACATTGACAAGCGTCGGGCAATCTT
Organism: Saprospiraceae bacterium; assembly: GCA_043732145.1. GTDB lineage: Bacteria > Bacteroidota > Bacteroidia > Chitinophagales > Saprospiraceae > JAAFJT01. Next base: position 695 of record JAYTIA010000465.1, on the reverse strand, counting down.
GTAAATTATTTTTTGTCACTAAAACTTGATAGAAACCGGTTTTTAAATCATTACGGGAAACGCTGTTTGAATTATCGAGCAACCAAGTATAAGTCAATGAATCTGCCGGTGTAGGCGATACGAATGTTGCCGAACCGTTTGCTGCTTCACAAGTTGCCGGTGTTGATACTGTAGTTATATTTTTTGGACCTTGCAAACTACCTATACCCACATTCGCATTGATAAAACAACTTGGATTTGAACGTTGGCTGATAATAACAGAATAAACACCACTCGCTAAACTCGTACGTTCATTGCCGACAATATTTACGTTGCCGATTGCCGGTATCCAATCGAACTGATATTTATTAATGTTTAGCGTCTTTTTCAAATAAATTTTTCCGCCACCATTATTCTCACCGCAAGTTGCAGACGTTGATGCAATTGAATCAATAACCGGTAAACGACACGGACATGAATCGAGAATTGCAATATTTTTTATCACTATCGTACAACTGCCGGCATCTAAAACTGTTACAGAATAGGTTCCCGGTAGTAAATCGCTGCGTATTGTCTTGTCTGTTGTATTTCCGTTGGCATCAGACCATAAATAACGATATGGCGCATTACCGCCCGAAACTTTTAGAGAAACACTCCCGGATGCATCACAAGTTTGGCTGCGTTTTGTGAAAGTTGCCGTGATAATATCCGGTTGT